>NZ_JAVHZY010000007.1:0-204780 GCF_031119655.1 Phocaeicola sp. GP0067 | reverse complement strand
ACTCTTAGCTCAGTTGGTAGAGCAACTGACTCTTAATCAGTGGGTCCAGGGTTCGAATCCCTGAGGGTGTACAAAAGAAAAACAGTTTGTAATTTGCACTCTTAGCTCAGCTGGTAGAGCAATTGACTCTTAATCAATGGGTCCAGGGTTCGAGTCCCTGAGGGTGTACAAAAAATGGTTTGCATTTTGCACTCTTAGCTCAGTTGGTAGAGCAACTGACTCTTAATCAGTGGGTCCAGGGTTCGAATCCCTGAGGGTGTACAAAAGGAGTAACTTCGGTTATTCCTTTTTTTATAAGCCCGTCAAATAAAAGCGGCTACCCCTCCCGGGCCGCCGCTTTAAAATACAAATGAGCGTACAGCCATTAATGACTGCACAAGGAAAATCAGTTATCTTATATTTTTAATAATTCGCTAATTCTGCTCAAAACTCCCATATCCAAATCCTTTAACTCAATAACATTTAGTGTATCTGTAACATAAAGGTCATTGCCTAAAAATAAATATTTTGCATGAAATATCCTATTATTATAAAAGAAATCCAAAGCTATCTCCCTATCATTCTTTTTATTGCATAATTCTTTAATTCTATTTATAACATACGATTTTTCCATAACAAATAATATTACAGTACTTTTTTACAATTAATCTGCTACAAAGATAAAAAACCCCTTATTAAACTTCACATTATTTATAGAAAAGTTATGTGAAAGTTATTAACAATTTTATTATATTCAAGCTATTAAATGAACAATTAAAACAATATCAGTGATCCATCCGAGTTCTATTTATCCCATATACCTACCTTCTGTTTTTTTCCATCATTATAGCACAAGCTTAAACAATAAAATCCACAAGCAAGCATCTCCTACCGGAATGTCAAGTTTCTCCAAAGGGGAAACGTATAAAAGATGTATCTAAAAATAGTTCCTGAACAGGCTGAAAATAGTTAAGAGAGAAAAATCAAGAAGATTGGAAATGAAATAGCTTCCTTAACAACAAAGCAGAGAACAACAAGGATTTAATTTACATAATACAATCCAGACAGGCAGCCTTCCGGCTGCCTGTTATACTTCTATTTATCTTTAACATTTCCCTTTATAGGGGTCAGGGTTATTTTAGCCCCTTCAACTATCGGAGTTAATATATCAAAAATAACCTGTTTGTATTCAGATAAAGCAATACTCAATAATAGCTCCTCTTTTCTTATCTTATCCGCCAAAGCATTATTATCCTTTTTATATGATTGATCCTGCATATACAGCCGGTAAGTCTTATAGTTCTCATAAAATGCGGAAATAGACCGGAACAAGCGACCATAATTTTCCTTCAAATTCTGACAATCATTCTCACTGAAGTAATTTCCCGGATTAGAAACAAACACTGTATCTTGAACAGAAACCACAGGCTGTGATACCACAGGCAGAGAATCTACCGGCATCTTCTGATCCAAATAGCCCAGCACCGCTTTTATCTCATTCTCATTAACTAAGTCTTTCAAGATTTTCAATGAGGTATCATAATACTTCATCACTTCATTCGCATTCTCCACACTCATGCTACTGCTATCCATAACGTGACTACTCTTGGAGCCACCGGAACAAGAGGATATGGAGAGGGCGCAAAGAAACACACCATACAATAATAAATTCTTCTTCATACTGCCAGTATTAAATTATAATACCTTGATAACAATATGAAATGATAATTGCTCACGCTCCTGTCCCGTTTTTTTCCAAATTGCTCTTAATTTTCTCTAACAAATAAAGGCATCCCTGCATTTTGGGATTTTCGTAACATACATAGGCCTGTTCAAACAGCATATCTACCGTATCCTTTAAATTAGGAGTAAAAGCAGCCTTATCTATCTGCATTGTTGGGGGAAGTTCCTGAGAATCAAACCATTTTTTCAACTCATTAACCTCTTCTTGAGTATATGTTCTCTTTCTTTCTTTTATCATATTATATATATTTTCTTTAAAATGGATAACCTACTGCAAAGTGAAAAGCAAAATCACGGCTAAAGCGTGGTCGGATAACAGGATATCGCTTTTTACCTGTTTCCACAGGATTTATGGCCTTCATGCCACCGTCAAAACGCAAAATCAAATAATCCAGATCAAGGCGGATTCCCAAACCGTATGCTACAGCTATCTGTTTATAAAACTCGTTAAATTTGAACAAACCACCTTCCTGTCCGGAGTCATCACGAATAGTCCAGATATTACCGGCATCCACAAAAGCCGCTCCATTCAATTTCCAAAACAAATGAGTACGATATTCTATATTCAAGTCCAATTTAATATCACCAGCCTGGTTGATAAAGTCCATTCTCCCATCCTCACTACCTTTATAAACACCAGGTCCTAAAGAACGTACAGACCACCCACGTACACTGTTCGCGCCACCGGAAAAATACCTCTTTTCAAAAGGAAGCATTTTGGAGTTACCATACGGATAGGCCACCCCCACTCCTATATGAAACACAAATGAGTTACGCGGATCTATCATGAAATTCTTTGCAAAATCAAAATCTGCTTTCACATATTGAGCAAAAGGAATATTCGCCAGCACATAATCTTCTCCATCTTTCGGATTAGGGTGAACCAATTTGGAAGCAGCATACAGTAAATTACCAGCCTCTTCAATATTGGCACGAATAGAATAGGAATTTTTAGTAGGTGTACGCATCATGGCGTTTCCTGCACTGTTATAGGTAAAGCTGTACCCTGTACGCACAACAAGCTGATTTTCATAACTGGCTTTCAAAGCTGAATTCCTCAGACTCATGCTGTCCAAATATTCCTGAAAAGCCGATGACTTTCTAGGCATATATACATAATTGACATCTACCAAATCCAAACGGTGTTGCATACGTTTCCTGTCAGTCCATTTATAACTCCATGAAGCAGAAGCCAGTGTACGCGAAAATTCCGGACGAACTTGCGATGTGAACTTTAAGCCGACCTCTGAAGTCGCTCTAATTTTCTTTTTAAAATTCGATGATAGAAAAGGAAACATGAACTGAGGGAAATTCAAGCTGCTTTCTACCCCATACTCCATGTAATTATCATTCACATAATCCTGTGAAGCCACCCCCAATCCCGTAATGGCCTCATAAGCGCCACGTACTTTCATCATAAAGGTTTCGGAACCTTTGAATACATTGCGGTGCTGAAAAGAAACCGAGGCAGCCGCTCCCAAGTCACCAGCCGAATTTGTTCCTTCTACTTCAAACGCCATGGATTTATTTTTGTTCTTCGCCAAAAATACGTATGCGTCCAGCTGCGTACCATTTTCTCCATTCACTTCACGAAAACGAATATTAGAGTATTTCAAGGCACGCAAACGCCCCAGATTGGAATAGGTGTTTTGCACATCCTGTTCACTATACAGTTCTCCCGGACGGATACGATTGAAATCAACCAACACTTGCGGACGGAGAAAAGCCTTTCCCTTGTAATACATACTATATCCTTTGTATCGCAAAGAGTCAAATTCTTCCAAAGTACCTTCCTGTACCGACATGATTTCATCATCCGCCAGAAAGTTCACTTCTCCCACCTTGTATTGTCTATGCTTCTGCGGCAAATCTTCTTTTCTACGCTGATAAGGAAGTAATCTTAAAGTCAAGTCCACCAAATAGGTATTTCTAGCCGTATCCGCCTGATAGACCAAAAAATCCTTGTTGAACTTATAATAACCCTTATTCTGCAATAATTTGGTAATCCGCTGCCGTTCAGCATCCAGCACATTCACATCAAACAGCATACCGGGCGCCAACAAACTTTGGGCAGAATCCTGCCGCATATAGTCACTGATAACCAAATCATCTATATCATACACCACATGACGTACCTTATAAGGATGCCCGGCATGAATACGGTAAGCCAATTTCAATTTGTTCTTCCTCGTTTTTTTATCCAGGTGCACAGTAGCCCCCATATACCCCATATTACGTACTGCTTTCTCTATTTCCTCCTGGGATTTCAGGGCAACAGATTCATCATAGATTACCGGAGCATCACCAATCTTCCTAAAAAAACGATTAATCCATTTAGTGGAGTCCACACCTGAGACGCAATAAGTACGCATAGGTATCTTAACCAAATTGAACCATTTGGCATTAGGATTCTGACGAATATATGAATTGAATAGTGACGGCTTCACCTCCTTCGTTTCAGATACAATCCTGACCTCATCCAATAAATATTTATCCTCAGGAATAAATTTACTGACCGAACACGAGGTGCATAGTGCTATAATAAATGTGCATATATATGGGCGTGCGCTTTTCTTCATACAAATCCGTAACCTTCGCAAATTTATCTACAAAGATAGATATTAATTGAAAATATCTTCTTAGCTTTGCTCCAAATATTTGTTATTAAATAGAAATTATCATGCTGAGCAAAAACAAAATAAAATATATCCGTTCGTTGGAACTGAAAAAAAAACGCAAAGAAGAACAAGTTTTTGTGGCCGAAGGGCATAAATTGGTAGGCGATTTATTGGGACACTTCCCTTGCAAGTTACTGATTGCCACTTCCAATTGGCTGAGAATGAACCACTCTGCCACGGCCAACGAAATTATTGAAGTAACACAAGAAGAGTTGTCACGTGCCAGTCTTCAAAAGACGCCCCAAGAGGTATTGGCCGTTTTTGTACAACCTTCTTATGATTTAAATCCGGAAGTTATTAAAAGTTCTCTATGCCTGGCGCTGGACGATGTACAAGACCCAGGGAATCTGGGAACCATTATCCGCTTGGCAGACTGGTTTGGCATTGAACATATCTTCTGCTCGACAGGGACAGCAGATGTGTATAATCCCAAAACCGTACAGGCAACCATGGGGGCATTGGCAAGAGTAAAAGTTCATTACTGTTCTTTACCACAGCTTATTGAAAGCCTGACCGATATTCCTGTATACGGCACCTTTTTAAACGGGAACATTATTTATGCAGAATCCCTGTCGGCCCATGGATTGATTGTCATGGGAAATGAAGGAAAAGGAGTAAGCCCTGAAGTAGAGAGACTGATAAACAAGAAGTTATATATTCCCAATTATCCTCAAGAACGGGAAACCTCCGAATCGTTGAATGTGGCAATTGCCACAGCAGTGGTTTGCTCGGAGTTCAGAAGACGTTTATTGCCTTAAAATTCATATTTCCATCGGTATATGTAACAATTTCTGAATGGGAAATACTATAACGCTACCCTAAGCATATATTATAAACGTACCAGTCTGCTTCCCGTTGTAAACTCCTTTCCCGGCAAATCAAAATCAGCTATATGCCATGCATATACAGGCTGTTCACATCCTGTTTCCAGCATGGCACGGTGCAGGAAATCAGCAAACTTCTCTCCGGAACAAATCTCCAGCCCATACATCGGAGAAATAATAATCACTCCGCCTATCCATTGTGTCGCACTAAGCTCCTCCTTCAATGGGAAATATGCACGCACTCTACCGCTGTCTTCCAACTCCACTACATATTTAGAATAACAGCCATCCGCCGAAACATAAAGATAATGACAAGCAAAACGTCTCATACCCACAAAAGATAATTAATTTCTGCGCTTGATTCTCTGAGGACGATCTGAGTGAGAATGATCTGCCGCATTATTCTCCTTCATTTCACGTGGATTCATACGGGCGGGAACATTTTTCCTGATATCCACCGATTGAATCGAATCTGCTTTCTTCTCTGTTACCACCGAATCAGTTCCAACACGCTGTTCCACAGCCAAACTATCTTTTCCGGCAACTGTCATTGTATCTACCGGTTCATGATAACGGGTCAAAGCAATATTATTGATAATCAGTCCCGGCTTATTCGTTGACGAATCACTATCCATATAGTAAATAAATCCGCTCACACTCTTGATGGCAAAAGCAGAATCAGGCTTTATATACAAAGTCTGCACACCGGAACACGTGATATCCTTCACACGCCCCACCACAGAATCATTATCAAACAAAATATTGAACCCCATAGTGGCTCTCCGTTCCCCTTCCGAAAGGAATATATAATCAGCCGACCACAGGAAAGCATCCTTTGCTTTGAAATTACTATCGGCGGGAATCTCAAAAGTCACCTTATTCGCCAACGGAACATCTGTCAGCCAATAAAGTTTACGGTCATACCATACATCCACAGTATCTCCCGGCAACGATGCAGCCGGTTTATCCTCACGCAACGCCAGCAACTCCTGCATGCGTTTTTTCTCACTGCGGAAGCGTTCCCCCACCTTTTTATAAAGACCGGCAAGTTCCTCCGTGTGACGTGTGTACCACACCATGGACGAATCGAAATCAGCTTCAGTAATATGATACTTCTCGAAGACATAATTCTTATACGCCTCCTTTTGATAATTATCAGAATAACTCAGATTATTGCCCATGGAGATACTTAAATGATAATCGTACAAGATATTCTCCATCCTGTCCGGCTGGATAATATCTTCAGGCACTTGCTTGCCACACCCCACCATAAAAGCCGCACCCAGCAGCCACACCCAAGTAATATTCCTGCGACGCATCATTTATCCTTTAATTTCTTCTGCTGACGGGTGAATATTCTTATTCAGATACTTACCGTAAAATAACAACAACGCCACAATACCGCAACTGATGGCAGCATCGGCAAAATTAAATATCGGACTGAAAAATATGAAATGTTCCCCTCCTATTCCCGGTATCCATTCGGGCCAGTTGGTTTCAATAATGGGAAAATAGAACATATCCACCACCTTACCATGCAACCATTCCGAATACCCTTCACCTACCGGAACAAAAGAAGCGATGGTACTATGAGTACTTTCATTAAAAACAACGCCATAGAACACACTGTCTATAATATTACCGATAGCCCCTGCCAAAATTAAAGAGATACATACAATATAACCAGTCTTATAATTCTGTTTCGCTATTTTTGCCAGATACCAGATAATCAATCCCACAGCTACAATACGGAAGGTAGTAAGGAATAACTTTCCGAATATTTCCATACCGAAAGCCATGCCGTTATTTTCTGTAAAATAGATATAAAACCAATCTGTTATGCGGATACTCTCATGCCAGTACATATTGGTCTTTACCAATATCTTTATTATCTGGTCGATAATCAGAACTGCAAAGACGATAAGAACAGAGAGCTGCCCTTGGGTGAGTAGTTTCTTCATTTATTAAATTGAAAATTAATTAATGGTTAATGATTAGCCGTTAGCGGTTAATACTGTAACATGACAGTAAAACTCATAAACTATTAATCACTAACCATTAACCACTATTTTATTTCTTTCCTTCGTTCTTTGCCTCAATGCTCAGTGTTGCATGAGGTACTGCACGAAGCCTTTCCTTCGGAATCAACTTGCCGGTTTCACGGCAAATACCATAAGTTTTGTTTTCGATACGTACCAATGCCGCCTGCAACCCCTGAATAAACTTCAGCTGACGTGCCGCCAACCGGGTCGTTTCTTCTTTAGACAATGTATTAGCACCTTCTTCCAAAACTTTATAAGTAGGGGAAGTATCGTCCGTATCATTACCGTCCTTATTCATGATACTACTTTTCAGTCTATCATAGTCACGCTGAGCCAATTCCAGTTTTTCCATGATAATGGCACGGAATTCCTCCAGTTCCGCATCTGAATATCTAGTTTTTTCAGCCATATAACTTAGTTTTAAAAGGTTAATTATTCTTTTACGACACTCACATAAAGTGAGAAATCATCAAAATTTAATTCTGTACCGTTCTTCACTTCATCCACTAATTCCAGGGAGTTAGCAAGAACCTGGTTACAAATATAAGTATTATATTCATTTACTGCATCATCGGTTTGAGGATTTTTAGATAATGCCACTTTTATTTTGTCCGTTATCTCAAAACCACTGCTCTTACGGATATTCTGTATACGGTTTACCAATTCACGGGCAACCCCCTCACGACGCAGTTCTTCGGTTACGGTAACCTCCAAGGCCACAGTCAGTTTACCTTCATTGGCAACCAGCCATCCCGGAATATCCTCACTGAAAATCTCCACATCCGTTGTTTCGATAACCGCTTCCGCACCATCAAGCACAAAGGTATATTTACCATTTTTCTCCAATTCGGCAATAGCTTCCTGCGACATTCCGGCTACGGCTGCGGCGACAGCTTTCATCTGTTTGCCGAATTTCGGACCGAGTTTTTTAAAGTCACATTTCACCTTTTTCACCAATACGCCTGCGGCTCCGTCTACAAACTTGATTTCTTTCACGTTCACTTCGCTCATAATCAAGTCTTTTACGGCTTCGATGTGCATTTTCTGCTCTTCGTCCACCACCGGAACCATGATACACTGCAAAGGCTGGCGCACTTTGATATTGACTTTGCGGCGCAATGCCAATACCATAGAAGTAACATCCTGAGCCATCTGCATACGCGCTTCCAGTTCTCCGTCTATCAATGCCTCATTACATTCCGGGAACTTGGCCAAGTGTACAGAAACCACGGTGTCACGACCTGTAGCCGCAATCAAATCCGTATACAACCGGTCGGCATAGAACGGAGCGATAGGCGCCATCAGCCTGGCCACTGTTTCAAGACAAGTGTACAATGTCTGATAAGCGGACAGCTTATCCTGTGACATGGCATTACCCCAGAAACGTTTACGGTTCAAGCGCACGTACCAGTTACTCAAATTATCATTTACGAAGTCTGTAATCAGACGTCCCGCCTTGGTCGGTTCGTAATCGTTGTAGCAAGCGTCCACGTTCTTCACCAATGAATTCAGAACAGACAGAATCCAACGGTCTATCTCCGGACGTTCATTTACCAGCACTTCCGCTTCCTGATAAGCGAAGCCATCCACATTGGCATAAAGTGCGAAGAACGAATAGGTATTATACAAAGTACCGAAGAATTTACGACGAACCTCATCCACCCCGTCGGTATCAAATTTCAAATTATCCCACGGAGAAGAATTGGTAATCATGTACCAACGCAAAGGATCGGAGCCATACTGTTCGATAGCGCCGAACGGATCTACCGCATTGCCCAGACGTTTTGACATTTTGTTTCCGTTCTTGTCCAGAACCAAGCCGTTAGAGATTACGTTCTTGTAAGCCACACTGTCGAATACCATCGTAGCGATAGCATGTAACGTAAAGAACCAGCCACGGGTCTGGTCCACCCCTTCTGCAATGAAGTCCGCAGGATAATAAGTGCGGTTGTCCACAATTTCCTTATTTTCGAACGGATAGTGCAACTGCGCGTAAGGCATCGCACCGGAGTCGAACCACACATCAATCAAGTCCGCCTCACGTTTCATCGGCTTGCCGCTTTCAGATACCAAGATGATATCATCCACATACGGACGGTGAAGGTCTATCTTGTCATAATTCTCCCCGTTATATTCGCCCGGAACAAAACCTTTTTCCTTATAAGGATTGACGGTCATAAATCCGGCAGCTATTGATTTTTCTATTTCATCATACAATTCCTCTACGGAACCGATACAAAGCTCCTCTCCTTCTTCACTGCGCCAGATAGGCAGCGGAGTTCCCCAATAACGAGAACGGCTCAAGTTCCAGTCATTCAAGTTTTCCAGCCACTTGCCGAAACGGCCTGTTCCGGTAGATTCCGGCTTCCAGTTGATAGTCTTGTTCAGTTCCATCATGCGCTCTTTGGCTGCGGTAGACCGGATGAACCAACTATCCAGCGGATAGTAGAGCACCGGTTTGTCAGTACGCCAGCAGTGCGGATAATTGTGTACATGCTTTTCTATCTTGAACGCCTTGTTGGCGGCTTTCATCATCATACAGATATAGATATCGAGTGATTCGGCGGCAGCGGCAGCTTTTTCATCGTACTTGCCATCTACAGTAAACTGAGGATCATAAGCATTCTTCACCCACCGGCCCTGATATTCCTTATATTTCTCTACGTCCACACATTCCTTTACGAAAGCCTCGTCCAGTTCGTCCAACAGATAGAATTTACCAGTCAGATCCACCATAGGACGGGTTTCCCCCTTCTTGTTTATCATGAACAGAGAAGGAATACCTGCCGCACGTGCCACAAAAGCATCGTCTGCACCGAATGTCGGAGCGATATGTACGATACCCGTACCATCTTCGGTAGTTACATAGTCACCGGGAATAACGCGGAATGCCTCACCGGCCGCTTCTTGCCATTTCCCGTTTTCATCCACTGTCACCGGTTTCACCCAAGGAATAAGCTGTTCGTATTCCATGCCTACCAGATCCGGTCCTTTATATTCACCCACTACTTTGAACGGAATCAGTTTGTCACCCGGCTTATAGTCTTCCAGCGCCAATTCTTCCGCTTTCTTGTTAAAGTGAGTATAAAGCAAAGCTTTCGCCAACACTACGGTCATCTTTTCCCCAGTATATCCGTTGTAAGTCTGCACAGCCACATAGTCTATTTTCGGTCCTACGCACAATGCCGTATTCGAAGGCAATGTCCACGGAGTAGTGGTCCATGCCAGGAAATAAGGCGTTCCCCATTCCGCCATTTCGGGTTTCGGATTCTTCATCTTGAACTGTCCTACCACAGTGGTGTCTTTCACATCACGGTAACAGCCCGGCTGGTTCAGCTCGTGCGAGCTCAATCCTGTTCCGGCAGCCGGAGAGTAAGGCTGGATGGTGTAGCCTTTATACAACAGACCTTTGTTATAAAGCTGCTTCAAGAGCCACCACAGCGTTTCAATATAGCGGTTGTCATAAGTGATATAGGGATTCTCCAAATCCACCCAGTAACCCATCTTATGAGTAAGGTCTGTCCACTCTTTGGTAAACTTCATCACGTCCTTACGGCAAGCTGCGTTGTACTCGGCAACAGAAATGGTCTTTCCGATATCCTCTTTGGTGATATGCAATGCCTTTTCCACACCCAGTTCCACAGGCAGTCCGTGAGTATCCCATCCGGCCTTACGCTTTACCTGGAACCCTTTCATGGTTTTATAGCGGCAGAAAGTATCTTTAATGGTACGCGCCATCACGTGGTGAATACCCGGCATACCATTGGCCGAGGGAGGTCCTTCATAAAACACGAAAGAAGGACATCCTTCACGTTCTGTCATACTCTTGGCGAAAACATCGTTTTCATCCCACTTCTTCAGCACATCTTTATTGACCTGTGATAGGTTGAGTTGCGAGTGTTCAGCAAATTTCTTACTCATAATTTTATATCGTTTTCTTGTATTCTCTAACTAAAAGGCAATGCCTTCCAAAAATTAAGGTGCAAATTTACAAGAAAATTAGATAGATAGAAAGTTTTGACGCTTGTTTTTTTAATCAGATAACGGATACTGTTTCAGAATAACTGCATAAGGCATGGGGAAAGCCCCTGTTCTTATCAAAATCAACAGCAACAAGGACCGGTTCTTGTTATTGCAGTCTTTTCCGGTATGCCGAGGTATTTTCCCCCGTCATATTCTTAAAGAAGCGGCTGAAAGTACCCACACTTTCAAAGCCCAAAATCACCGATATCTCTTTGATGCTGTGCGAGGTATGCAGCAACAGCCGTTTCGCTTCGGTCACCACTCGTTCTTGTATAATCTTCAAAGGGGAAGGCATACCGTAGGCGGCAAATAAATTGGAAAGCGTCTTGGGAGAACGATGCAACAAAGCAGCATATGCCTGTACCTGTTTTTTCTCCTTGAAGTGATTGTCCACCAACACATAATAACGCTGGATGATGTCAAAACCTTTTTCATTAACCGGAAAGCCGGACAACTGCTTACGGGCCAGCCGGGTACACAGAATGATGAAACGTTTCAACAGCAGGCGGAGCATTTCTCCCTGCAGGTTATCCCGCAGGATGTATTCGGTAACCATTCTGTCCACCACCTCGTGCAACAGTTCGGAATCGGCTATCGGGAGCCGCAGATGCACTATACCGGAAGTTCCGTTAAACAGCACTCCGCTGCACGATACTTCTTTCTCGTGCTTGTAAATGCCGTAAAAATTCTCGTTGAAAAGAAGAGCAAGATACCTGCCCGATACATTCTTGAACTCCGTGCGGTGAAGATTACTCACAGAGATGATTTCATCCTGCTCCATCTCTATTTCCACATGGTCTACTATCAATGTCAGTTTGCCTTCCTGGACCCATATAAACTTATACAGACTACCATTGTCACAGATGACCCTGTCTGTGTGAAACGCTTCAGTCAGTATCATCGTTTCCTGCAAAGATGTATCGTATGCGTAATTCATCATGGCTAAACTGTTTTGTGCATTTCTTTCTGTTGGTTTATACAAAGATAGTGATTTTCACTTATATTAAACCACCCTGTTATTGCACAGTCCAGAAGCAATACACATAATTAACAATCTGATTTACAACGCATAGCACATATCACAATGTAAAGAGGAGGCAAAGTATCAGAAAGAAAAAAGGAATTTTTGCCATCATTTTAGGAAATCTAGCTATGATATAACCCTACAGGGAATTCGTCAACCATTAAAATAAGCGTATCTTTGTGCCAAGAGATTTCCTTCTATAATCTAGACGAAAAAGAACACTTGATTCTTTTAACCTGAACTTTGGACTTTGATTTTCTCCCAATAAGGATTTCTCTCATAATAAATTCAGATTTTATCCCGCCGGGAGGCAAGATAAGGTCATGCAAAAAAATCTCCCAAAAAAAGAAGAGGGTGTCCACCATTGAAACGGACACCCTCTATTATGTGTATAATCCACATTGCCGGAAACCATTTATTTCCCTGTTTCCCCCATCGTGTTTGCAGGTTTTTCAATACCTTCGCTTGTAGCACGTTCTTCCATACGCTGGATACGTGCGTCAAGATCGGGATGAGTAGAGAACAACTGATTCAGCTTGCTGCTTTTCTTTGCTCCTGCCTCTTCTTGCAATTTTTTCAATTTCTGGAATGACAATGCCATCGCCCAAGGATTCTTACCTGCTTTCTTCAGAAATTCGTAACCGTAATCATCGGCCGCGCGTTCCTGTTTTTGTGAATAAGTAGCATTGACCAATGCCTCTCCCAAGTCACCCAACTGGGAATCTGTCAGAGCAGCCGCTTTTCCTCCTTGTGATGAAATACCATCTTTCAATGCCGATGTCAGCAATGCGGTACGGAAGCCGTTCTTTGAGTCCTTGTGTGCCACATGGCCTACCTCATGGCCTATTACCCCCAACAGTTCTTCGTCTGTCATGATATCCATCAATGAAGAGAATACCCGCACACTACCGTCTGCACAGGCGAACGCATTTACATCAATCACATAATATACTTTGAAATTCAGCGGCATCCCTTCCACTTCGGTCAACCCTTCAGTCAGTTTTTTCAAACGGACAGTATACGGATCATCGTCTGCACAAACCTGATTATGCTTATCCATCCAGTCAATGTACTCCTTTACATACTCTGTCATCTGTTCATCGGTCAAAGTCACCGCTTTTGCAGCCTTCACGGCTCCCCCCACTGCCTTCTTCAAATTAAACTGGGCCATTGCAGGAGTTACCCCCGCCAAGCATAACAGCATGACGGCCACCTTTAATAATGCTTTTTTCATTTTTGTGTGTTTTAGATTAAACGCTTCATTTTATTTCTTAAGAAACGGTACAAAAGAACACATTTTTATTCTATCTACCAATCTTTACAAGAATATTTTTGCCAACGCCCCGCCTCAAGCACCCGCCGGAAAGTGAAAAGCCATCGCGAATCCACTTCGCGATGGCCCTTACCCATTTTATATACACCTTTAAACAAAATGATACCCACGCCCTAATTCACTAACCCCTTGCGGGCATGAGCTGATCTTTTTCTTATTTATTTGCACGGGCTTCCGCAATGTAGCCCAATGCTTCTTTACATTTTGCCGTTACATACGCCCAGTCTTCCGCGGCTACCTTGTCGCCAGGGAACAATTTAGAACCCATACCCACACAGAACACACCTGCCTTAATCCAAGAAGTCAGATTTTCCTGAGTCGGTTCCACACCACCGGTTACCATCAGTTTGGACCAAGGCATCGGAGCCAGCAGACCTTTAACCAATTTTGCTCCCAATACATCACCCGGGAATATTTTGCAAAGATCGCAACCTACTTCCTGAGCGAAACCCACCTCGGACACGCTTCCGCATCCCGGAGTATAAGCCACCAAACGACGGTTGCACACTTTAGCGATTTCAGGATTGAACAACGGACCTACCACAAAGCAAGCACCCAATTGCAAGTAAAGAGCGGCAGTAGCAGGATCAACGATAGAACCTACTCCCATAGCCATTTCAGGACACTCCTTTGCCGCGTATTTCACAACTTCCGCAAATACTTCATGAGCAAAGTCACCACGGTTTGTAAATTCGAATGCACGAACTCCGCCGTCATAACAAGCTTTCACCACTTTCTTTGCCACTTCTGCATCTTTATGGTAGAATACAGGAACCATACCGGTTGAACCAATCTTGTCCAACACTGCTATTTTATCAAAACGAGCCATAATGTTATATTTTAGTTTAAATGAAAGATAGGAACACAAATGATACAAATAAAACATGTATCAAAAATTTGCGTTATTTGCGTCATTCGTGTTCCTATAAAAAACAAATTTAGCGTTGTACACGTCCGCTGGCATCGCCACCGGCCAATGCTTCCACTTCATCTACAGATACCAGGTTGAAGTCACCGTTGATAGTATGCTTCAAAGCAGAAGCGGCAACAGCAAATTCAAGGGCGGCACCCTGATTCGGTTTGGTCAGCAGACCGTGAATGATACCTCCGGAGAATGAGTCGCCACCACCTACCCGGTCAATAATCGGGTTGATGTCATAGCGTTTTGATTCATAAAATTCTTCTCCGTTATAAATCATAGCCTTCCAGCCGTTGTGAGTAGCCGAGAATGATTCGCGCAAGGTAGAAACCACATATTTAAAGCCGAATTCTTTTGCCATAGCCTTGAAGATTCCTTTGTAACCTTCCGCATTGGTTTCACCGGCTTCCACATTCGCTTCCGGTTTGAAGCCCAGACAAAGTTCGGCATCTTCTTCGTTACCTATACATACATCTACATACTGCATCAACGGTTTCATGATAGACTGTGCTTTTTCTTTTGTCCACAGTTTCTTGCGGAAATTCAAGTCTACAGATACCGTAACGCCATGACGTTTTGCAGCTTCACAAGCCAGTTTGGTCAGTTCGGCAGCCTTGTCAGAAATAGCCGGAGTGATACCCGACCAGTGGAACCAGTCCGCACCTTCCATGATAGCGTCAAAGTCGAAATCGCAAGGATCGGCTTCGGCGATAGCCGAGTGGGCACGGTCATAAATTACTTTGCTAGGACGCATGGAAGCTCCTGTTTCCAGATAATAGATACCTACGCGGTCGCCACCACGACAGATGAAATCGGTCTTCACACCATATTTACGCAATGCATTCACAGCAGACTGTCCAATTTCGTGTTTCGGCAATTTAGTTACGAAATAAGCTTCGTGACCGTAGTTCGCGCAACTCACCGCTACGTTCGCTTCACCACCGCCATAAACAACATCAAATGAATCCGACTGTACAAAACGTGTGTTTCCCGGAGTTGACAATCTCAACATAATTTCACCTAAGGTTACTACTTTTCCCATAATTTCGTGATTTTAAATTGTTATATATTTATTCGTTTAACTTTCAACCCAATTAAAATACTGGTTTACATATCCATAGACGAATCACATCGTAACCTTGTACTCAACAGACCACTCAAATAATTCATCCGTGTGCGTGCACAAAGGTACTATTTATTTTTTTAAAACCAAAAATTGTTATATATTTGTATCGAAAAAAAATAAATTATCAGTGTGCACGAGCACAATATATATAATTAAGGTATGAATAAACTGCCCGAAAGAATCAGAATCAAGGATATCGCGCGCCTGGCAGATGTGTCAGTCGGCACAGTAGACCGTGTATTGCATGGCCGCACAGGGGTATCCGAAGCCAGCCGGAAACGGGTGGAAGAAATATTGAAGCAACTGGATTACCAGCCCAATATGTATGCCAGCGCATTGGCATCCAACAAAAAGTATCTGTTTGTCTGCCTGCTGCCACAGCACAAGGAAGGCGATTACTGGACCGATGTGGAACTGGGGATGAAAAGAGCCGTAGAAACCTTTTCGGATTTCCACATCACCCTGTCCGTGATGTACTATGACCAATATGAATATTCCTCCTTCATCAATGCCGGTGAGGAAATACTGAAACAAGAGCCGGACGGCGTATTGCTCGCCCCCACTATTCCTGAGATGACGGCCAGATTCACCGACAAGTTACAAGAACGGGAAATACCTTATATATTTATAGACTCCAACGTGGCCAGTCTGAATCCGCTGGCATTCTTCGGGCAGAAATCCGACCAAAGCGGATACTTTGCCGCCCGCATGGCCATGATGTTGGGAGAATGTCCCAAAGAAATCGTTATCTTCAGACAAATCAACGAAGGCCGCCTGGGATCAAACCAGCAGGAAAACCGTGAAAAAGGATTCAGAAAATATATGCAGGAGCATTTTCCCGACTGCAAGATAGTGGAACTGAACCTCTACGCCAAGCGTCCGGACGAGGACGAGGCGCTGATGAACCGCTTTTTCCAAGAGAACCCACAGGTTACGTGCGGCATCACTTTCAACTCGAAAGTGTACATTATAGGAGAATATCTCATCGGACACAACATGAAAAATTTCAAACTGATTGGGTACGATTTATTATACCGGAACGTCTCTTGTCTGAAAGAGGGCGCAGTGGATTTCCTGATTGCTCAGCAACCTACCGCACAAGGATACAGCGGCGTAGAGAGCCTGTGCAATCACCTGATCTTCAAGAAAGAGGTGAAACAATGCAATTACATGCCCATCACCCTGCTTTCGGTGGAGAACGTGGATTTCTATCTGGATGCGCATAAAAAGTAAATCTGATAACTAAAAATAGAAATGGAAACAAAGTATTTGAAAATCAATCCGGCTGATAACGTAGTGGTGGCTATCTCGGATTTAAAAGCAGGCGAGGCCATCACGGTAGACGGTCATGCCATCACGTTGAAGGAAGACGTGCCTGCCGGCCATAAGGTGACACTGAAAGATTTCGCCCAAGGCGAGAATATCATCAAGTATGGTTACCCCATCGGCCATGCCGTGACTGCCGTGGAACAAGGACGCTGGATCAATGAAACCCAGATAAAGACAAACCTTGCCGGACTGTTGGATTACACCTACAATCCGGTCAGCGTAGACCTCAATATCCCGAAGAAAGACCTGACGTTCAAAGGATACCGCCGCAAAAACGGTGATGTAGGTATCCGTAACGAGGTATGGATTATCCCCACCGTGGGTTGTGTAAACGGTATCATCGGACAACTGGCCGAAGCGTTACGCCGCGAAACCAACTGCGAAGGTGTGGACGCTATCGTGGCATTCCCTCACAACTATGGCTGTTCACAGCTGGGCGATGACCACGAGAATACCAAGAAAATTCTCCGCGACATGATTCTGCATCCTAATGCAGGAGCCGTACTGATTGTCAGTCTGGGCTGCGAGAACAACCAGCCGGATGTTTTCCGCGAGTTTCTGGGAGATTACGACACAGACCGCGTAAAGTTCATGGTAACTCAGAAAGTGGGGGATGAATTTGAAGAGGGTATGAAGATTCTGCGTGAACTGTACGCCAAAGCCAAGACCGATGTACGCGAGGATGTTCCTTTGTCCGAGCTGCGTGTAGGCTTGAAATGCGGCGGTTCGGATGGCTTCTCAGGTATCACCGCCAATCCGTTGCTGGGTATGTTCTCCGACTTCCTGATTGCACAGGGCGGTACTTCCGTACTGACGGAGGTTCCCGAAATGTTCGGTGCGGAAACCATCCTGATGAACCGTTGCCGCACCAAGGAACTGTTCGAGCAGACCGTACACCTGATTAATGACTTTAAGGAATATTTCCTGTCACACGGCGAACCAGTGGGCGAAAATCCGTCACCGGGCAACAAGGCAGGTGGTATCTCCACCCTGGAAGACAAAGCGTTGGGATGTACCCAAAAATGCGGCAAAGCATACGTTGACGGAGTTATGGGCTATGGCGACCGCCTGAAAGTGAAAGGTTTGAACTTGCTTTCCGCACCGGGCAACGATTTGGTAGCTGCCACCGCCCTTGCCTCCAGCGGCTGTCACATGGTGCTCTTCACTACCGGCCGCGGTACTCCGTTCGGTACGTTTGTTCCTACCATGAAGATTTCCACCAACTCCACTCTGGCTAAAAACAAACCGGGATGGATTGACTTCAATGCCGGAGTCATCGTAGAAAACGAACCGATGGAAAAGACCTGCGAACGCTTTATAGACTATATCATCCGTGTTGCCAGCGGAGAACCGGTAAACAATGAAAAGAAGAATTATCGTGAAATCGCCATCTTCAAGACAGGCGTGACACTATAATCCAATTTTATCCCCAACTTTCCCAATACCCTTACAGCCCTGCCTTCCCTGTTACGAAGGTGGGGCTGTGACCTTTTTCCCCCATATATTGTTATACAGCAAGTCTTTTTGTAACTTTGCACCTCATTTTATAAAATACAAATTCATGAACGGTGAAAAATTAACTCCAATAACCAATAAGCCCAGTCTATGGGCACTCAGTCCACTGCTGGTATTTCTATGCCTGTATCTGGTGACTTCCATCATTGTAAACGACTTCTATAAAGTCCCCATCACGATTGCTTTCATGGTATCCTCGGTCTATGCGGTATGCATCACCAAAGGCCTGAGCCTGAATGAGCGAATGCTGCAATATTCCATCGGCGCAGCCAACAAGAACATCATGCTGATGATCTGGATTTTCATCCTGGCAGGCGCATTCGCCCAAAGTGCCAAAGATATCGGGGCCATTGACGCGACCGTCAACCTTACGCTTCTCCTGCTGCCGGACAATCTGCTGCTGGCAGGCATCTTCCTGGCTGCCTGTTTCATCTCACTCTCCATCGGGACCTCGGTAGGAACCATCGTGGCACTAGTCCCCGTGGCAGCAGGCATCGCAGAGAAAACCGACATGAACCTGGCCTTCATGACAGGTATCGTGGTGGGAGGAGCCTTCTTCGGCGACAACCTTTCATTCATCTCGGATACCACCATCGCCGCCACCCGTACCCAGGGATGCGCCATGCGTGACAAGTTCCGGGTAAACTTCATGATAGCCCTTCCGGCCGCTCTGATGGTTTTCGGCTACTATATTTTCAGAGGGATGGACGTGATGACCACCCACGACATCCAGTCGGTGGAATGGATCAAAATCCTCCCCTACCTGGTTGTGTTGGGAACCGCCATAGCAGGTATGAATGTGGCACTCGTACTGATACTGGGCATCGCCACAACGGGAGTGATCGGCCTGTTCACGGGGAGCATCGGCCTGTTCGACTGGCTCGGCTCCATGGGCACAGGGATCACCGGGATGGGTGAGCTCATCATCATCACCTTGATGGCAGGCGGTATGCTGGAACTGATCCGTTTTAATGGCGGAGTGGACTATATCATCCAAAAACTGACCAAACACGTCAACAGCAAACGCGGAGCCGAACTTTGCATCGCGGCTTTGGTGAGCATCGCCAATTTCTGCACAGCCAACAATACGATAGCCATCATCACAGTGGGACCGCTTGCCAACGATATCGCTACCCGCTACAGGGTGGACAAACGCAAGAGTGCAAGTATTCTGGATACTTTCTCGTGTGTCATCCAGGGAATCATCCCTTACGGAGCACAAATGCTGATTGCTGCCAAACTGGCTTCCCTGTCTCCTTTGAGCATTATCGAATACTTGTACTATCCGGTAGCCATCGGGATATTTGCCCTGCTGAGCATCTTCTTGAGATACCCCAGACGGTATTCGTGAAAACAAGCGGCAGACGGTTATATTCCACCACGCACAGACCGGCTGAACTCTTTCGCAATGTCCAGACGATGAAGGTGAAAGATTTATAATCTTACAGCTGTAAGATATAGCATCTTACACGTGAAAGATCCATATCTTCCGTGATTAACGGCGCGTGCCTGGGGGGCAAATAGCATTCAACAAAGATACGATATGCATTTATCCATGGGCGGTCCAACTCCTCTTTCTTCCAAATCCGGAATCGTGCGTGGTGTATCCACCCGAACCCGGATAGGGAAAATCTCATTGATATAGCATTTCTGTCGAGGTGTTACCCTGACATTTTTTTCATAGCAAAAAAACATGTTGTTGCCGATGCCGATGTTTCTTTGTATGATGTTAACATCATCTTTCTTTTTCTTCTCTTCTCTATTCTTTTCTTCTCTTATAAAGTTTTGCTTAAAGCTTGCTTGCAAACTCCCATTAACATACTCACTATCAATACATTGCAGTGTGTTTTCGGTTACATTTTCATCATCACTTTTTTCAATCGTGTTTTTCATGCATTTTACACTGTTTTCCGCATTGTTTTCCGTGTTGTTTTCCTTATTGCCTGCATCGTCATTCGCTTCTTTATCCGCTGCCGTGAGGACAGTAGAAGTGATTACTTTTTCAGCTGTCTGCACAGTCTTTTTCTTGCTGCTTCTTCCTCCTTTGCTACCGGCGGCGGCACGTTGCTCCGAAAGCTTATTCTGATAACCCATCACCTCATCCAGATACAGGCATCGGAAATATCCGTCCTCCGTTATGACAAACAAGTTAAAGTCTTTAATGAGATGCTGCAGATCTTCCACTGTAGCCCCCCATTGTTCAGCCAACAAATCCAGTTCGTTAAAATCGTGTTTGTATTCCTGTTGCCTTCGCAGGAACAATATCATTTGAATATATAATCCTATTCCCATGCATTTCATTTCGGCATTCAGCTTCATCATTTTGTAATCCGACATCAAGCTGCAATTCAGCCGGATAAACTGTTCGGTGTAATCCATTCCTTTGGTTTATTATATAGATGACAAAGTTACGAAAAAAAGTGAAACACAGAAAGATATAGTGATAGAATTGAGTTACAATAGTGTCGGTTGAACTGCCGATTATTCGTAAAGCCATTACAATCCCCGCCGAAACCAAATCCTGCCACCGCTACGTTACTTGTTCGTAACCATGCCCGAAAATAATAGTTACCCCATGGATTAAAAAAACGTCACTGATGAAAATCTTTATCCTCGACACCAAACGCTACAAAAAGGAATAAAATACAGAATCTTTAAAAACTTGTTATTCGCTATTCTCGATAAAAAGCAGTACTTTTGTCCTCATTAATTAATTCACAAATTGAATGATCGCAAAAAAAACAGTCATAAAAGATATTAAGCTCGCCGATTTCCCCGAGGAAATTGACGAGCAAAACAACATAAAAGTGTACGGAGAGACCAGTTGGGAAAATCAATTGGCTGTACTCAGCCATTATCTGCATAACAACGACTGCATCGAAAGCAAAGAAAGTAAGTGGGAAGTGATATACGCCATCCGTGAGTTTTTAGAGCAGAAAAAAGAGAGCAAGAAAGAAGAAATAACGGATGAATATGTGACCAAAGTCGCAGAAGATCCTACCGCATACGGTCTGTTCTCGGATTTCTTCAACGTACCATTTCCTGATCCTAAAAAACCAAAATTCACTTTCATCGACCTATTTGCCGGAATGGGAGGTTTCCGCCTAGCCATGCAGGCGCAAGGTGGCAAGTGTGTATTCTCGTCGGAATGGAACAAATATGCCCAAAAGACTTACTTGGCAAACTTTGGAGAAATGCCTTTTGGCGACATTACAAAAGAAATAACCAAAAGCTATATCCCTCGGAATTTTGATGTGCTATGTGCCGGCTTTCCGTGTCAACCATTTTCTATTGCCGGAGTATCGAAGAAAAAAAGTCTCGGACGGGAAACGGGCTTCAAGGATAAAACACAAGGTACGTTATTTTTTGATGTGGCAGACATTATCAGTCGTCACCGTCCCAAAGCATTCTTTTTGGAGAATGTGAAAAACCTGATGTCTCATGACAAAGGCAACACGTTCAAGGTAATCAAGGGCACATTAGAGGAATTGCGTTATTCACTCCACTACCTTGTCATGGACGGACAAACCTATGTGCCACAACATCGGGAACGTATCATGATAGTAGGTTTTAACCAAGATGTCTTTCATGGAAAAGAGCAATTCGCCTTTCCCGAGCAGAAACAATCAACCCAAAGCATCAAAGAAATACTAGACCCTGATATTGACGAAAAATACACGTTGAGTGATAAGCTTTGGAGCTATCTGCAAAACTATGCAGAAAAGCATCGCGCCAAGGGAAATGGATTTGGTTTCGGAATGGTGGATCTGAATGGCATTTCCCGTACTTTAAGTGCCCGTTACTATAAGGATGGTTCCGAAATCCTTATTCCACAAACAGGAGGAAAGAATCCTCGCAGATTGTCTCCTCGCGAATGTGCCCGACTAATGGGATATCCCGATGAATATCGCCTTAACCAAGTTTCTGATGTACAAGCTTACAGGCAATGCGGGAATTCAGTCGTAGTACCTCTTATTACAGCCGTTTCAGAACAATTAGTAAAAGCCATGTTAAATAATTGATTATTATGAGTGAAATTCTAAATAGTGCCATAGTCAAAGTACAAAATGCCAAATATGCATTTTGCCGTTTCATTACAGCCAATGATACTGGGAAGAACGGTTCACATCAAGCAGGCTTCTATATACCAAAATGCGCAGCGGCACTTTTGTTCGACACTCCGGGAGTGAAAGGTGAAAACAAAGACAAGATGGTAAAGGTCAAATGGCAAGATGATTTTACAACTGACAGCCGTTTTATCTATTATGGGCAAGGAACACGTAATGAATACCGAATAACCCGTTTTGGGAAAGGCTTTCCTTTTTTTGAGGAAGACAATGTAGGCGATTTGCTCATTATTGCCCAACAGAGCGAAGATTATTATTATGGTTTCGTCTTGCAGACAGATCAGGACATTGACGATTTCTTTGCCTATTTCAACCTTTCTCCGGAGAAAACAAATCAATTGATTGATGTTACACAAGCAAGTACACCGGAAAAGCAATTGGAAATCGGCATCCAAGAGCTTGTTGCCTTATACACCGATTTTCCGGAAACCCGGCAAATGGCTCAATTCGCCAGAGACATATATAACAAAGCTCATCATATCACGGACTTTCATATTTGCAAGTTTCCCGATGAACAATTATTAAAATGGATTGATACGGAGTACAGTCTATTCCGCTGTTTCGAGGAGAAAGTTTATGCACCTATTTACAGTGTGCCTTTTTCTAACTGTCAAGAATTGGTCAAATTCTCAAACATCATTCTCAACCGTCGCAAATCCCGCGCAGGCAAATCCTTGGAGCATCACCTTGCAACGATATTCACGGCGGCACAATTGGAATACGAAGAACAAGCCGTGACAGAAGACAATAAAAAGCCCGATTTCCTGTTTCCCAACGGAGAAGCTTACCATAACATGCTGTTTCCTGCTAACAAATTGGTATTTCTTGGAGCAAAAACAACCTGCAAAGACCGTTGGCGACAAGTTCTGAACGAAGCAGACCGCATCGAAACCAAATACTTGTTTACCCTGCAACAAGGCATTTCCAAGAATCAGCTTCGGGAAATGAAGCACGAACACCTTAAACTTGTTGTCCCTGCCTCTTACCGGACATCATTTGACAAAGAGTTCCAACCTGAAATTGAGACATTGGCTTCATTCATCGAAATGGTTAAATTAAAACAAAACAGTAACCCCATCTATTCAGTATAAATCACCTCTTCCCATATTCCGCTTCGCCCTCGGTCACCACGCCGGGGGGATCTTTGTCCTCCGGTATTTCATAAAACATGGAAGGTCGCGACCTGAATCGTTCCAAATACGTATGGTTGATGTAATATTCTATCTCCAGCAACGTCTGCTGCCTCACCGCAGATTTCAACTGACACTCCCACACGGTTATTACCGACCAACCCATTTTACGTAACTTCTCCTTGTTACGCTTGTCCCTCAGCTTATTCCCTTCAATCTTATTTTTCCAAAACTCGCAGTTGGTCTTGGGCATGGTACCGTCCACCTCATGCCCGTGCCAAAAACATCCGTGAATAAAAATCACGATGCCGTATTTGCGCAATACGATATCCGGAGTTCCCGGCAGCCCCTTTACATTTTTGCGGTAACGGTAGCCACGGGAGAAGAGGTAACGGCGCACGATCCATTCCGGTTTCGTGTCCTTGCCCTTGATTTTCGCCATGACGGCGGAACGCTTCTTCTTACTCCAAATATCCATACACTTCGGTTCGATATGGCAAAATTAACCAATTTATGTCAATTCTTCGAATTTCTGAATATGAGAATACATGTAATAGTTCTTCGCAAAAAACGCATCTTCCTCTGCACGCCGTTCCAAGATACATCTGTATCGTTCTCTTGGAATGATCTGTTCCTTTCATATCGCTGTCGTTTTTAGATTGTCAGTTTCAGTATCTCTCTCCAATAGGTCGGATCCGCCTCGCTTAGAAAGAAATCTATGAAGTCCCTTCGTGTGTCCTTGTTCAACCGAGTGGCAACAATCATTCTTCCCGCTTCCGGCAAAAGGGGACAACGAAAAAAAGAAATATCATTTGGTAGCCCGTAAAAGCACCTTTTAGCATAAGTACAAAAGAAAGGGACATTGCGTCATCAGTCTAAACATCGTCTAGGCGCACGAGGCTGTACCTTTTTCTCCGGTTAGGCAGTAGTCGGCACACGCTTGCTCAAAAATCGTTTTGGCAATGGTGTCCAACGGACAAAACCGCTTTTACAAAAAATCTTATGAATAAGGGAATAAAAAACCGAGAGTTTATTTCAAAATCTCCGATTAAATTAAAACACACGCTATATCCGTCCAAAGGTAACAGAAGAAGATTTATGAATATTTATTTTGAAAATATACATAAAAGGATTATCTTTGCACCGCAAATGAATCAATGATATGAACCAATTACAGACTACATACAGCATACATCACCTTACATCGGGAAATACCCCCCTGTGTAATCACTTCATTGTGCATGTACATTGGTTCAGCGGCTTTGTTTAGATTTCCACTCACACGTAATTTATTACCCAACTTTCATCCTACCCACACACGTGCCCGATGAAAGATATATTGCATGATGGTTCTCATTCGGTGAAACCGTCGGGTTGTATATGTTTTACTATAAAAATTGATTGCTATGTTTACTATTATATCTATTATGTTTGTTGGTATCGGTATAGGATATGTATTGCGCAACTTGCAGTTTTTACAGAAAATAGAAAAGAGTACATCACTCACTATCTTCCTGCTGCTGTTTGTTTTGGGAATCTCTATCGGCTCCAACAGCTTAATCATTAACAATTTAGGCAGATTCGGATGGCAGGCGGCTATATTGGCTACATTAAGCATTTTGGGCAGTATGCTAGCTTCTTTCCTGGTATTTCATCTGTTTTTTAAGAAAGGAGGCAAACAATGAAAGGCAGTTTGGTTGTTGTCGCATTTTTTTGTGCAGGATGTATGATTGGAGCTGTCAATAATTTCCAGTATGACATGCACTCTGTTTCCATGTATGTGCTTTATGCACTGATGCTCCAAGTAGGAATCAGCATAGGCAGCAATAAGAAATTGAAAGAACTGATTAAAAGCTTACGGCTGAAAATGCTCCTGGTACCGATGGCTACCATTGCGGGAACCTTGCTTTTCTCGGCACTGGCCAGTCTGCTATTAAGCCAATGGAGTGTATTCGACTGTATGGCGGTGGGCAGCGGCTTTGCCTATTATTCGCTTTCCTCCATCCTGATCACACAGTTCAAAGAACCGTCTATCGGATTACAACTGGCCACCGAATTGGGAACCATTGCGTTACTGGCCAATATTTTCCGGGAGATGATGGCATTGCTCGGTGCTCCGCTCATACGGAAATATTTCGGACAGCTGGCTCCCATCTCGGCTGCCGGAGTGAACTCGATGGATGTATTGCTGCCATCCATCACACGTTATTCGGGAAAAGACATGATTCCCCTGGCCATATTCCACGGAATACTGATTGATATGAGTGTTCCTGTTTTCGTATCCTTCTTCTGTAATTTATAAAAAAAGAGAAGCCCGCTGATTGGTTAAGCGGGCTTCTCTTTCATATATAATATAGGCGGGAATTATTTCGCAACCTTTTCCAGTTTCTTCATGATAGAGAAGATGAACAATGCTGAAAGCAAGCAGCACACAATCAATACACTCCATACCATCCACAACTGCATATCACCCCACAAATAACCGATGATAGCTACCAGATAGTTACCAATAGCAGTAGCCACAAACCAAAGTCCCATCATAGCGCCTTTATACTTGGGAGGAGCTACCTTGGAAACAAATGAGATACCCATCGGTGACAGGAACAATTCGGCAAAAGTCAATACCAGATAAGTCGAGATCAGCCAGTTGGGTGAAACCAACGCGCTCTCGGCAATACCATTGGCTTCTACTTCGGCAGGAGTAGGCAGACCGAATGAGCCGAATGCCAGCAACATGAAACCTACTGCGGCAATCACCATACCGATACCGATTTTACGCGGAGCTGATGGTTCTTTTCCTTTCTTTGCCAATGAACCGAATACTGCCAGTGATACCGGAGTCAGAGCGACAACGAAGAAGGGGTTAAACTGTTGGAAAATCTGAGGAAGGATAGGCAATGTAGGATCCATAGTACCATAATTGACTCCTAAAACCACAAGAGCCAAGGTAGCAATAACGCCTGAAATCAATTTGCCCTTGCCTGTCTTGGACTGGAACAGTGAGAAACCTGCATAAACGGTTACAATAAGCAGAGCCAGATTCCATACGCTGAAGCCAAGGCGATCCAGACCGGTTACCTCATGTGCCGTGTAGTCACGGGCGAAGAAGGTCATGGTAAGACCGTT
Organism: Phocaeicola sp. GP0067; assembly: GCF_031119655.1. Taxonomy (NCBI): domain Bacteria; kingdom Pseudomonadati; phylum Bacteroidota; class Bacteroidia; order Bacteroidales; family Bacteroidaceae; genus Phocaeicola; species Phocaeicola sp. GP0067. Next base: position 177,862 of record NZ_JAVHZY010000007.1, on the reverse strand, counting down.
CTGATGGAATGCCATCCAGAAGAAAATAACCACAGCGAATACCAGCAACAAAGCGACGATGCGTTCTTTGGTCTGTGCGGGAGTCAGCTCTTCTTCGTGTACATTGGCCGGTTTAGCCTGCTTGGAGTTGTAATCGGCATGTTTGAATGTAGAACGGAAAATAACATAAATAGCCATAGAGGCAACCAGTGAGATACAAGCTACACCGAAACCATAGTTATAGGCTTCTGACAATTTATCAATATAAGTAGTACAGAAATCAGCCATGCTTCCTGTGAAATTCTGTGCGGTCTGCATGGCAGTCAGTGTGGCCTCGCCTTCGGCGGTAATCGTACCGTCCAGGAACTGGTGTGCCAAAGAAGGTATCTGGGGCACATAGCTGAAGCCTGCTTTGCCCAACACATAGTTGGTCATGGCAGTAGCGGCAGTCGGAGCGAACAGGGCACCGATGTTGATTGCCATATAGAACAAACTGAAAGCGGTATCACGTTTCGCGCTATACTCAGGAGCATCATACAGATTACCTACCATTACTTGCAGATTTCCCTTGAAAAGTCCGGTTCCCAAAGCAATCAGGGCAAGAGCGCCGAACATGGAATACAATCCGATATTGGTTGCCATCGGGATAGCCAGCAGCACATAACCGGCAAACATGATAACGATACCGGTAGTAACCATCTTGCCATAACCGAATTTATCGGCCAGGATACCTCCGATAAGCGGCATGAAATACACTCCTGCCAGGAAACTGGCAAAGATTGTTGACGTCGTGGCGGCTGTAAAGCCGAATTTCGCTTGCAGGAAGAGAGTGAAAATAGCAAGCATGGTGTAATAACCAAAGCGTTCGCCGGTATTGGCGAGAGCTAATGCGTATAAGCCTTTAGGCTGTCCTTCAAACATAGTTGATAAAGATTTAATTAATAGTTAGTATTCTTTTTTTGCAAAGATATAACTTTTAGTCTATCTGAAAAAAAAAGAGCCACAAATGTGACTCTTTTTGGCATATTTATTCGGTGAAAAGGGAACAAATCTCTGCTTTCGTTTCTTTTATCAGGTCATCGGCCGCTATTTTTATCTGTAATCCGCGGATACCGGCACTGATATAAATGTACGGGAATGCGGTGCAAGTCTCGTGTATATAGGTGGGGAAATGCTTTTTCATGCCGATGGGAGAACATCCTCCCCGGATATATCCTGTCAGGGGAAGCAGCTCTTTCATGGGAATCAGGTCGCATTTCTTGTTACCTGAGACTTTTGCCGCCATTTTTAAATCCACCTCGTGCTCGCCGGGTATGACACAGACAAAATATCCGGATTTATCCCCATGAAGCACCAAAGTCTTGAAGACTTGTTCTATGTTCTCGCCCAAACTGGCGGCAACGTGAACAGCGCTGAGGTCGTTCTCGTCTACTTCGTATGGAATAAGCTCGTATGCTATCTTGGCCTTATCAAGCAGACGGGCTACGTTGGTTTTAGCTATTTTCTCTTTCATTGCTGGTATGCCGGTTAATTTTCCAATTCTTCTTTTATAAATTTCGGGGTATATCCTTTCTTGCTTCCGGCCACTTCCTCAGGAGTTCCGGCAGCAAGCACCTGTCCTCCGCCCCTTCCGCCTTCGGGACCCATATCGATGATGTAATCCGCCAGTTTGATCACGTCCAGGTTATGTTCAATAACCAGAACGGTATTGCCTTTCTCCACCAGTTTGTTCAGTACATTCATCAGCACACGGATATCTTCGAAATGAAGCCCGGTAGTAGGCTCATCCAGAATATACATCGTTTTGCCGGTATCACGCTTGGACAGTTCCGTAGCCAGTTTCACACGCTGGCTCTCTCCGCCCGACAAGGTGGTGGAGGGCTGTCCCAGCTTAATATATCCTAACCCCACCTCTTGCAGCACTTTGATTTTATTCAGAATCTGAGGCACATTCTCAAAGAACTCTACAGCACGATTGATGGTCATGTCCAGTACATCGGCTATGGATTTACCCTTATAGCGCACTTCCAGCGTTTCGCGGTTATATCGTTTGCCGTGACAAACCTCGCAAGGTACCAGCACATCGGGCAGAAAATTCATTTCGATGGTCTTGTATCCGTTACCGCCGCAAGCCTCGCAGCGTCCTCCGGTTACATTGAACGAGAAACGCCCCGGCTTATAGCCACGGATCTTCGCTTCGGGCAGACCGACAAACAGATTCCGGATATCCGAGAATACTCCTGTATAGGTGGCCGGATTGGAACGCGGTGTCCTGCCCAGCGGCGACTGGTCCACATTCACCACCTTATCTATATAGTCCAGTCCCTCCACACTGTCATAGGGCAGAGGTTCCTGCAAAGAACGGTAGAAATGCTGTGACAGGATGGGCTGCAAGGTATCGTTTATCAGCGTGGATTTGCCACTGCCGGACACCCCTGTGACGCAAATGAGTTTTCCCAAAGGAAATTCCACATCCACATTCTTCAGGTTGTTTCCCTTCGCCCCTCTCAGCCATAAGGATTTCCCGTTACCGGGGCGGCGTTCGGCCGGTATCTCTATCTTCATCTGTCCGTTTAAGTACTTAGAGGTAAGTGTTTCTGTCTGAAGCATTTGTTTCGGAGTTCCTTGGAATACTACTTCCCCACCCAAACGGCCTGCCTTCGGTCCCATATCAACCACATAGTCTGCCGCCAGCATCATATCCTTGTCATGCTCCACCACGATGACAGAGTTACCTGTGTCACGCAACTTCTTCAAGGAATTGATAAGGCGGAGATTGTCCCGTTGGTGCAATCCGATACTCGGTTCATCCAGAATATAAAGCACGTTCACCAGCTGGGAGCCGATTTGAGTTGCCAGACGGATGCGCTGGCTCTCGCCTCCCGAAAGGGATACCGAGGTGCGGTTCAGTGAAAGATAATCCAGTCCCACATCCAACAGAAACTTAAGACGGGTACGGATCTCCTTCAAAATCTCGGCGGCAATCATGCGCTGCTTGTCTTCCAGAAAAGGATCGACCTGTTGCAGCCAGTCATACAGTTCGTTGATATCCATGCTTGCCAGTTCATAGATGTTCTTGTCGTGGATACGGAAATGCAACGCCTCCTTGTTCAGGCGCGCGCCCTTGCATTCGGGACAAACATCAGTCTTGGCAAACTGTTCCGCCCACTTCTGGGCAGTGGCCGACGCATCTTTCTCCTGCATCATCTGGATGTACTTCACAATCCCTTCATAAGTTACAAAGTAATCGGAAGAGGTATGAATCAAGGTGCTCTTTATCTTGATACGCTCATCCGAGCCATAGAGTATTTCGTCTATCGCATCATCCGGCATATCCTTGACCGGTGTCTTGATCGTAAAATCATATTTTTCAAGCAGGGCCTCTATCTGCCAGAAAATCATGGCATTTTTATATTTGCCCAAAGGAGCGATGGCTCCTTCGTGAATGGAAAGATTCCTGTCGGGAATCACTTTGTCCACATCAATCAGATTCACATACCCCAGCCCCTTACAACGGGGGCAGGCTCCCTGCGGAGAGTTAAACGAGAAATTATGAGGGGCAGGCTCTTTATAAGACAGTCCGGTGACAGGACACATCAACCGCTTACTGTAATGGCGCACCTCCCGGGTATCGGCATCATAAATCATAATCAGCCCCTCACCCTGCTGCATGGCAGTGGCAACGCTCTGTTTCAGCCGTTTGTCGTCCTTTTCCGATACGACCAGCTTGTCTATCACGACTTCGATATCGTGGTTCTTGTAACGGTCCAACTTCATGCCGTGTACAATTTCGCGCACCTCGCCGTCCACGCGGACATACAGATAACCTTTCTTGCGCACTTGTTCGAAAAGTTCTTTGTAATGCCCCTTGCGGGTACGTACCAACGGGGCAAGCATGAATATCTTCTTACCCTGATAATCCCGGTGAATCAGGCCGATGATCTGTTCCTCGGTATATTTCACCATTTTCTCTCCCGAAAGATAAGAATAAGCAACTCCTGCACGGGCATAGAGCAAACGGAGATAATCGTATATCTCTGTCGTAGTCCCCACGGTAGAGCGGGGATTCTTGTTTGTCGTTTTCTGTTCGATGGAAATTACCGGGCTGAGTCCTGTAATCTTATCCACATCCGGGCGCTCCAACCCTCCCAGGAAATTACGGGCATATGCGGAAAAGGTCTCAATGTATCTCCGCTGCCCTTCGGCGAAGATGGTATCGAATGCCAAAGACGATTTACCGCTTCCGCTCAATCCGGTTATCACCGTCAGGCTGTTCCGTGGAATTTCGACATCTATATCTTTCAAGTTATGTACACGGGCACCGTATACATTAATCAGTTCTTTTTCTTCACTCATAATCTTCTTACTCTGCGTAATCTTTGCAAAATTAATGCTTCCCGACGAAATATTTAATTAAAAAGCCTAATAATATTTTCTATTCTTTCTATATAATGTGAATAAAACAGTTTTTTTTGTACTTTTGCCACTCAGTTTAATCAACACACTGCAAATGAAATTTATTCGAGCATTATATCTTATCGCAGCCTTGTCTGCCAGCAGCACCGGAATGATGGCTCAAACACAGTCTTCCGGCTATTTCCTGCACACCATTACCAAAGGGCAAAGTCTTTATTCCATAGCCAGCATGTATAATGTCACTACCGGTGATATCGTTAAAATGAACCCCGGCAGCGACCAGAAAATTAAAACCGGTGAAACATTGAAGATTCCACAAAAGAACATCGGAACGGAACAGCAGATGTTCCATACCATCCAGTCGGGTGAAACCTTGTACAAGCTGACACAACGCTATGGAGTAACCGCACAACGCATCTGCCAGGCAAATCCCGGACTGAGCGCGGAGAATTTCCGTATCGGACAGGTTATCGTAATTCCCGCCAAAGTGACGGACAGCGAGGAGATAATCATGAACGAGGTGAAAGCCGCACAGACTATCAGACCGGCCACCACTTCCACCCCACTGAAACCCAATTGCAGGGATATGCATAAAGTGGAACGCAAGGAAACGATATTCAGCATCAGCCGCCTGTATGGCATTACAGAAGCCGAACTGATTGCCGCCAATCCTGAACTGCGTACCGAAAAACTGAAAAAAGGAAGGTTCCTTTGTATTCCATATCCTAAGGATACAAAGACTGAAACGCCTGTGGATAATACGCCTGCCGTAATCCCCACGGACGACCAGCTGTTTAATGAAAGCAAGAAGGAGGCACGCAAAATATCTACCATCAAAGCTGCCGTAATGCTGCCATTCATGACAGACGGCAAGGGCAACCGTGACGAACAGACACGTATGGTGGAATACTATGAAGGCTTCCTGATGGCAGTAGACAGCTTGAAGGAAAAAGGAGTATCCATCGACCTGTACTCATACGATACCCATAACAATACTTCTTCCATCAAGAACATTCTGGATAGAAGTGAATTGAAGAGCATGGATATTATCTTCGGCCCGGCTTATCCCGACCAGGTGAAACCGGTTGCGGAATTCGCCAAGAAAAACAATATCCGGCTGGTAGTACCTTTTACCTCCAAAGGGAATGAAGTTTTCAGCAATCCCGCCATCTATCAGATAAATACTCCCCAATCTTATCTGTACTCGGAGGTTTACGAGCATTTTACCCGCAAGTTTACAACCGCCAATGTTATCTTCCTGGATGCAGAAGATGGTGACAAAGACAAAGTGGATTTTATAAAAGGACTGAAAGAGGAGTTAAAAACCAAACGCATTCCTTTTACCGAATTAAAAGGGGAAAATATTACTCCAGAATCATTGAAAGGCGCGATGAACCATAGTATGGATAATGTATTCATCCCGACTTCCGGCACCAACGTGGCATTGATAAAACTGTTACCACAACTGATTGTGACCTCCCGTGACAATCCCGACTACCGTATGCAGTTATTCGGCTATCCGGAATGGCAGACCTATACCAACGACCATCTGGCCAGTTTCTATGAACTGGACACCTATTTCTATTCTTCGTTTTACACAAACAATTTATTTCCGGAAGCCGTTCAGTTCTCATCGGCTTACCGCAAATGGTACAGCAAGGATATGCTCAACTCATTCCCTAAATATGGTATGCTGGGATTCGATACAGGATATTTCTTCCTGAAGGGCCTGTCCCAATACGGCAACAAACTGGAAGACAAACTGGACAAGGTGGCTGTCACCCCTATCCAGACCGGATTTAAATTTGAACGCGTAAACAACTGGGGTGGATTTATCAATCGTAAAGTGTTCTTCGTTCATTTTACCAAGGACTTTGAACTGATTAAACTTGATTTTGAATAATGAAAAAGTATAAGAACTTCGGGCTGTTTGTACTGGCATTGCTCTTTGCATTGCCGGCAGCTGCACAGTTGGGTGAAGAACGTCATAATTTTGCCGTCGGCATCAATGGTGGTCTGAACATGAGTTCCGTCAGCTTCAACCCGAAAATCAAACTGAACACCTTGAACACCATGTCTATGGGGGTTACCATGAGATATATGTCCGAGAAATATTTCAAGATGATGTGTGGCGTGCAAATGGAAATAAACTATTCACAACGCGGATGGGACGAAAAGATAGAAGATGATTCCGGCAATTCTTACAGCCGCACCATGAATTATCTGGAAATCCCTTTCATGGCACATCTGGCATTCGGCAAGGATGCATTGAACCGGGGAGTGAAGGTCTTTTTCAATGCAGGACCACAAATCGGCTTTTTCCTGGGTGACAACGAAAAGATAAACTGGACTACTTCTACAACAAGACCGGAACACGGTAAAGAGGTGGAGAATAAATTTGATTATGGTATCACAGCCGGCGCCGGTCTGGAAGTAAGTACCGGTATCGGACATTTCCTGCTGGAAGGACGTTACTACATGGGATTGAGCGACTTTTACAAGAACTCGAAAAGAGATTTCTTCGAAAGATCAGCCCATTCATTCATAGGCATACGGCTGAGTTATCTGATAGATATTACTAAATAAAAAAAGGACTCTCTCTCATAATACAAAAGCCTGCAAGATTCATCTTGCAGGCTTTTTATATCATACATAATAATTCCCTCAGCTTATCTCAAACGGTCGTATGCTTTAACCAATACCTCATCCTTACCAATGGCGCGGATGGCAAGCCAATTCAAAATGATGGCAACCAACGGCAGACACACAGTCCATGAAGGAGAAAATGTCATAGACTCTTCTTTCAACATAAAAATAAAAGTGACCAATGTGGCATAATACCCGATCAACAAAATGGTGCTGAAAATAGTCAGACGGATTTGCAACATGCGTTTTTTGAACAAGAAGATAGTGCCGAAAGCAAGAACCGCAACAACCAGCAAAATCACAAACAAGGCCCATGGAGCATAATCTTTAGTACCATCCGCCATAGTAAGACACAGATTTGTTAAAGCGGAAACACTATAATCACTTCCTATGTATGAGCCTACGGGACTACACAGGCAAATAATAATCAAAATGGTAACAACAAGTAAATAAACAGATTGAATGCGTTGTATCATAGTCTCTTTAATTTTAATCATACAACCCGTCATTCTAAACGCAGTGAAAAACCTGAAAACACAAAGTGAATGGTTATCAGATTCCTCACTGCGTTCAGCATAACAGGGCTAATATAATGTGAGGTGCATCAAAATGTACCACAGATTACTCAGATTGATACAGTTTCCACACGAAACGACTCATGTTTCAAAATAGAACGATCTGCGTAACCTGCGGTAAAGACCTTTTGCACAGCCCCAAATGAAAAATCACTGTAGTTTCTCTTTTTCTTTAGCAGGATTACGGAAATAAACCTTGCCTTCTTCATATTCCTGAGCAGCGATCAATGTCGGTTTCGGAAGTTTTTCGTAATAACGTGAGATTTCGATCTGCTCTCTATTTTCAAAGACTTCTTCCAGGTTATCGTTGTATGAGGCAAACTCCTGCAATTTCTTTGAAAGATCATTCTTCATCTCAACACTAATCTGGTTGGCACGTTTGCCAATGATAGCAACAGTTTCATAAATGTTACCTGTGTCTGCACATAAATCCATCATGTCACGGGTAACAGTATTACTTGGAGCGTTTGTCTTTTTGTAATCCATAATTTCTTATTTAGTTTTATTCATTAAATTCTTTTACGTACTTATTGGCATCCTTGTAGATGCTCTCCACTTCTTTAGTATACTTGCTGTCGGGAAACTCGTTCTTGAAAGAATAATATTCATCTATCGTTTCACGCATACGCTCTTCTTTCTTTTCTTCCACGCTCGCTTTCGCCATATCATATTTGGCACGCAAGACCAGGATAGAAAGATCTTCGCGCATCTTGGTATAGGGATAGTCTTTCAAAGCATTCTGGGCGGTAACGATGCAAGACAAATAGTTGTTACCGGTAGTGCTATAAGTACTGTTTCCTGTATAAGAGCCCAAATCATAATACAATTTCGCAGCCAGATAGTCTTTCATCACCAGCTTGTCCTGCAAATCAAAAATCATTTGCTGTGCATCCTGCCGACGGCTACTGGTAGGGAAATATTCCATAAACATCTGCAACTCCTGAATAGCTTTATAGGTGCTCGACTGGTCCAAACGAGGCTCCGGAGTATCCAGGAACAATGCTTTTCCTGAAAAATATCTGGCCTGTTCCGTATAGACCCCACGCGGATAAGTATTATAATAAGTGGTGAAATAATGCGAAGCTGTGATGAAGTCACCCTGATTATAGTAGGTCATACCCAACATATAAAGTGATTCCTCAGCCTTATCCGTTCCCTTCATAATGGTAATCAATTCCTCCAGAATGGTGGCCGCCTTAGTATTCTGCCCTTTGCCAAAGTAACTTTTGGCCGCTTCGTACTTGTATTCGTAGTCCGTGCTTTTTAAAACTTTGTTATACTCTCCACAAGACGTTAGAACCGTACCGGAGACAAGAGCTATAATGATATATTTTTTCATCTTATTCAAATAATTGCGCAAATTTACGCCTTTCCACCGAATAATGCAATATTTCCATGTTTTTAAATGCTAAAAAGTCGACAAGAGTCTATTTTTTAGAGATGAATAGATAATATCTAAGGAAATAACTGTATTTTTACATCTCATTAAACCAAACATGCTATTATGAATTTTGAATTGATTTCCGAATACCAACCCACCGGCGACCAACCGGAAGCTATCGCCCAGCTGACCGAAGGGGTGCTGGAAGGAGTCCCCGCACAAACTTTATTGGGGGTCACCGGGTCCGGCAAGACTTTCACGATTGCAAATGTAATTAAAAACATCAATAAGCCCACCTTGATATTAAGCCATAACAAAACATTGGCAGCCCAGTTATACGGAGAGTTCAAGAGTTTCTTTCCCAATAATGCTGTGGAATACTATGTATCTTATTATGACTATTACCAGCCGGAAGCATACTTGCCGTCCAGCGACACCTATATAGAAAAGGATCTGGCCATTAATGAAGAGATTGACAAATTGCGGCTGGCTGCCACCTCTGCCCTGCTGTCGGGACGGAAGGACGTGGTGGTGGTGTCTTCCGTGTCCTGCATCTACGGTATGGGGAACCCGTCGGATTTCTATAATAACGTAATCGAGATAAAAAAAGGCAAACTGCTGGACAGGAATGTATTTTTACGCCGCTTGGTGGACAGCCTGTATGTGCGTAACGACATAGAACTGAATCGCGGGAATTTCCGCGTAAAAGGTGACACGGTAGACATTTACCTGGCATATAGCGACAATCTCCTCCGGGTTATGTTTTGGGACGATGAAATTGATGCCATTGAAGAGATAGACCCTGTTTCGGGAATCCGTCTGGCAACTTTTGATGAATACAAAATTTATCCGGCCAATCTTTTTATGACCACCAAAGAGAGCCAGTTGAGAGCTATTCATCAGATTGAGGACGACTTGACGAAAGAGGTGGCCAAATTCGAGGAGGAAGGAAAAATGTATGAGGCGAAACGACTCTATGAGCGCGTGACATACGATATGGAGATGATTCGCGAACTGGGGCATTGTTCGGGCATAGAAAATTATTCCCGCTACTTTGACGGGCGTAATGCAGGTACCCGTCCTTACTGTCTGCTGGACTTCTTTCCGGATGATTTCCTGATTGTAATAGACGAAAGCCATGTCAGCGTACCGCAAATACGTGCCATGTATGGTGGTGACCGGGCCAGAAAAACCAATTTGGTGGAATATGGTTTCCGGATGGAGTCGGCTTTTGACAACCGTCCTCTAAAATTTGAAGAGTTCAAGGAACTGGCCAAACAAGTGATTTATGTCAGTGCCACACCTGCCGATTATGAATTGGTGGAAAGTGAAGGCATTATCGTTGAACAGGTTATCCGTCCTACCGGATTGCTGGACCCGGTAATTGAAGTACGCCCCAGTCTGAATCAGATTGACGACCTGATGGAAGAGATACAGCAACGTATCGAGAAAGAAGAACGTGTACTGGTGACCACGCTTACCAAACGCATGGCAGAAGAATTGACCGAATATCTGCTGCGCAATGACATCCGCTGCAACTACATCCACAGCGATGTGGACACTTTAGAACGCGTCAAGATTATGGATGAATTACGTCAGGGCGTTTATGATGTACTGGTGGGTGTGAATTTGCTTCGTGAAGGTCTGGACTTGCCTGAAGTGTCTTTGGTAGCCATTCTGGATGCAGACAAAGAAGGGTTCCTCCGCTCCCACCGTTCTCTGACCCAGACAGCAGGACGCGCCGCCCGCAATATCAATGGAAAAGTAATCATGTATGCAGACCGCATGACGGACAGCATGAAAAAAACGATAGACGAAACCAACCGCCGTCGTGAAAAACAGCTGGCATATAACGAAGAGCATGGAATCACCCCCAAACAGATACAGCGTGCGCGGAATGCTGCCTTGTTGGGCAACAACAGCAACGAAGTTGCCGGAACCACTCAAGGTCCCAAGGCATACATCGAGCCATCTTCCGATACAACGGCTGCCGACCCGATTGTTCAGTATATGACCAAGCCACAGATGGAGAAAACGATAGAACGTACCCGGAAACTGATGCAGGAAGCTGCCAAGAAGCTGGAATTTATAGAAGCTGCACAATACAGGGATGAGCTGCTGAAACTGGAAGATATGATGAAAGAGAGATGGGGATAGGCTTGTCTCCTTGGCGGAAGAAGGCGCACTGCCTGTCGAGGAAAAGCCTGTTACCCGAAGAAATATCACGGATATGCCGGTGAGTTCCGGAATAAAGGCAGGGATGGAAAAGGAAAAGACAAGAAGGACAAACAGCAAAAAAGCAGGGAGTGTCCCCCTGCTTTTTTCAGAACCGTACCATTAATTCCATCACAAACTTGTCTTGTTCGGACTCTTTTGCCAAAGATAGTTTATCATAGAAATATTTCTCGTAATTAAGACGCAAATCCGCTTGAAAAGCCTTTCCAAAGCTTAATGTCACACCTCCAGTCACACGCTGGCGGGAATAATCGGTAATGTAAAGCTTACCATCTTCATCCGCATTACCGTTACTATGATCTCCCATACTGTCATAACGTCCTAGAAATGAAATTTTCCGGAACAGGCCTTTCTTGATAAACAAGTCGTAATTGACAAAGGCGTTGAAAGCATGTACATCATCAAATGAGTTTTTCGCATAAGTTTTATAAAGGTATTCGGCTTCTATATGCCAATTATCAAACTCGTAGTAAGTACCGATATCATACATATAAATGCTGATTTTATCGGGATGTATTTTCTGGGTACTCAAAGTCAAGTTATAATTTTTCCACGGCATCAATTGAAGCTTAACAGAATAATTCAACGTGTTGTGCCACTCTTTCTGATTGGTGAGTCCGGAGCCGTTGAACAGTCCGCCTTCCAGTTTCAACGGCAGTCCCTCCTTTAAAGAGAAAGCTCCGGTAGCACCCACATCACGCACATTCCCCACCTGTTTGGCTATGAACGAACGATTGGCAAAATATTGTTGGTGGGGAGATCGATGAGCGTCTATGGTGAAAGGCACACGCATCTGTCCTAGTGTGACATTCCATGTATCATTGGGGACAAAGCGGGCATATGCATCCAGCATCTTGATGCTTCCCTCATCGGACAAGTCTATTTCAGCTTTATAAGCAATTACCGGAAGAACCTTCCCGTCCAGACTGACACGGGCGTTACGTACCTGGAACCGTTGCATTCCGTTAGTGGTTTGAAGTTCATATTTACCGCGGATCGTTCCATGTACTTCCGGCAGATATTCTTTAGGAATAGTCAGCTGTGCGGAAGCAGTTGCAATACTCAGCATTGTAAAAGCAGACGCTACAAGTGTATTTCTCATTTTTATTAATGTGACTTTCTTTGTTTACGGCTGCAAAGATATAGGTTCGGTATATCTGTAATATTTCATCCATATTACAAATATGTTTCATTTGATATGGGGAAGACATTTTACAGCCACATTCCGTATTCTTCTCATCTGCTGTGAACGCAGTGAATATGGCCCCAAAAATATCGACGTACCGACAGAGTTATTCAATAATACGGGCAGTTTCCACCTTCTCCAGACGTGCACGGAGTTTTCCCATCATGGATTTACGTATCCGGAGCCTCATCAGGCAATCCATATCATATGATTGCTCCAAGATGGCAGGCTCGTCTTCTTTCACAATGCGCATGATATCATTCATAAAAGGATATTCAAAGGATACGGTGATTTCTTCATCCACTGTTCTTTCCACTATATCAGCAGCAGCTATTGCTTCGGCAGCGGCTGCCTTGTAAGCGACAATCAGTCCGCTGGTTCCCAATTTTATACCTCCAAAGTAACGGACCACTATAATAAGGATATCCGTCAGCTCATTGGAATTTATTTGCCCCAAAATAGGCTTTCCTGCGGTACCCGAAGGCTCTCCGTTATCATTTGCCCTGAAATCCTTCCTTTCATGCCCCAGCATATAAGCGTAACACACATGGCGGGCATCGTAATATTTCTTCTGATACGTGTCAAGATGCTGCTTTATTTCCTCTATGGTACGTACCGGAATGGCAATAGCTATAAATTTACTCCGTTTCTCCGTATATATGCCTTCGGCAATGTCTGTAATGGTTTTATAAGTATCTTCTTGTATCATGGGTTTCAGAAATCATAAATCTTTTATTATAACTCACAGAATCTGTCTGGCAATCCATGCACACGCCTCAGCATCAGCCAGCGCATGATGGTGATTCTCCAATTCAAAACCAAAAAAACCGGCCACCGTATGTAACTGGTGGTTTCTCAACCCTTTCAGCTTCCGGGAAGCCTGATAGGTACAATAAAAGTCATAATCAGGATAATCCATACAATAAGTACGGAACACGGCTTTCAAACACCCCTCATCAAAGGCTTTGTTATGCGCAACCAGCGGAAGCCCCTCTATTTTAGGGGCAACCTGCTTCCATACTTCCGAAAAAACAGGAGCATGGGCAGTATCTTCCTGTGTCAATCCATGAATACGGGTGTTCCAATACAAATAGTAATCCGGTTCGGGATGAACGAGGCTGTAGAACCGGTCGGCTATCTCACCATTTCTCACAATAACCACCCCTACACTACATATGCTGGTACGTTCATTATTTGCCGTCTCGAAGTCTATTGCTGCAAAATTATCCATACTTTTTTTCGTTACACAGACAAAGGTACGACAAAAAAGCGATATACAAAATTCTTTTTTCCGGTACAATTCCCTATCTTTGAAACCTCAGCAGCAAAATAGACCAATATCTATGACAATCAGCACTTGTGAAAGCTGAAAGATTAGACCATCTTTGCACTGTTTTTGTTTTTTAACTTAAACTAGATTTATAGTAAAATGAAAAAAATGAAATTCCCGACCCTGTTAATAGCAGCAGGGTTACTTTGTATCTCCGTTCACACAACGGCCCAACCTGGTCCCCGAAAAAAAGTGGGCGTTGTTCTCAGCGGCGGAGGAGCCAAAGGAATGGCACATATAGGTGCTTTGAAAGTTATAGAAGAAGCGGGTATCCCTATAGATTACGTGGTAGGGACCAGTATGGGCTCCATTATAGGCGGACTTTATTCCATCGGTTATACTCCTGAACAGATGGATAGCATGGTTCGCCGGCAGGATTGGTCCTTTCTGCTGAGTGACAAAATACCACGCAGCGAACAGAATATGGCGGAACGGGAGGCTTCCGAAAAATATGTATTTTCCCTGCCATTCGGTAAAAATGCCAAAACGCAAGCCGTAGGAGGATTGATAAAGGGACAGAACCTGGCAAACCTGTTCAGTGAGCTGACCGTAGGATATCATGATTCCATCGATTTCAACAAGTTACCTATTCCCTTCGCCTGTGTTTCCGAAAATATTGTAAATGGCAACGAGGTAAATTTTCACAAAGGTGTATTGGCTACGGCCATGCGGGCCAGTATGGCCATACCGGGAGTATTCACTCCGGTCCGGCTGGACAGTATGGTTCTAGTGGATGGAGGTGTGGTAAACAACTACCCTGTAAATGTAGCGCGTGCCATGGGGGCGGACATTATTATAGGAGTGGATGTTCAAAATGACTTGAAACCCGCCAACGAACTGAATAGCACCGGCAGTATCTTGGGGCAACTCATCAATTTAATGGGACTGGAACTTTATAAAAAGAATCTGAAAGAAACCGATACATATATAAAGGTGGATGTGGAGGGGTATTCTGCCGCCAGTTTCACCCCCAGTGCGGTGGACACACTGATTCGTCGGGGAGAAGAAGCGGCATTGGCACAAAAAAACTCCTTGATAAAGTTGAAGCAGGAACTGGGGCTGGACAGTACCTATATGCCGAAACCCCTTCCCAGCTATCCGTACTCCCCCAACCGCAAAGTGTATATAAAAGAAATCACCTTTGACGGATTGGACGAAAAAGACAAACGGTGGCTGTTGAAGCGCTGTGATTTGAAAGAAGACTCCGAAATAAGCCTTCGCCGCATAGAAGAAGCAACAGCCATACTATGCTCCAATCTGGAATATTCCAGCGCCACTTACAATCTGCCCGAAGCCCCCGGCGGAGGTTATAACCTGCATTTTCTTTTAAGCAAGAAATATGAGAATAAGCTGAACGTAGGAATCCGTTTTGATTCGGAAGAAACAGCCAGTCTGCTCATTAATGTCACCAGCAATTTCCGGGGAAAAGTACCCACTACGCTGTCACTGACAGGACGATTGGGCAAACGTTATGCCGCCCGCATAGATTATGGATTCGAACCGGCTCCATTGAAGAACATCGGACTGGCATATATGTTCCAGTACAATGATATAAACTTTTACCATCATGGAGATAAATCACATAACTCTACCTACCGCTATCATTTGGGAGAATTATCCTTTTCGGATGTTTGGTACAAAAACATACGCTTTGCCGTGGGGCTGAGGTATGAATTATATGACTACGACAAATTCCTATACCAGGAAGGGAACCAAGGTTTTGACGTAGGAACAGAACACTTCTTCAGCTATTTCGCACAAATGCATTACGAAACTTTCGACAAGGCATATTTCCCTACCAAAGGCATATCAGCACGAGCGTCCTATTCACTTTATACGGATAATTTCACCAAATATGACGACCACGCTCCTTTCTCTGCCATAAAAGGCTATTGCCAGGGAGTGATTCCCGTTACACGCAGATTCTCCATACTGCCTGCCATATACGGACGTTTTCTGATAGGGAAAGATATTCCTTACTCCAAACTCAATGCGATGGGGGGGGATGTGCAAGGACGTTTCCTGCAACAGCAACTACCATTTGTCGGGATAAACAATGTGGAATTAACAAAGAATGCGTTACTGATAGGAAGCATGAAATTCCGCCAACGGATGGGAAGTGTGCATTATCTGACGTTAACGGGCAATTATGCGCTGAGTGCAAGCAAGCTGAGGTACCTGTTGGAACAGGATACCATGTTCGGCTGTGGTATAGGCTACGGTTTGGATAGTATGTTCGGCCCCTTAGAGGCATCAATAAACTATGCAAACCGAGCCAATAAAGTGAGTATGTACGTCAATCTAGGATTTAAGTTTTGATTCCTCGTTGATAACCGCCATCATGCCTTCTATCTGAGCCAAGGCCATCATACGGCCATGAAACGAATAACCCGGGTTGTATCCTTTGCCGGCATCATCCAGCATCATGCGCCCATGATCCACACGCATCGGGACACCCGGACGTTCTTTTTCAAAAATACGGATCAACTCTATCACATGAGCACGCCCTCCCAAATGAGATGCTTCTATAAAATTCCCGTTGGGAAACGCATTGGTACTGCGCAAATGTACAAAATGAGTGCGGTGTGCAAACATACGTGCCAACAAAGGTACATTGTTATGCAATCCGGCGCTGAGCGAACCGGCACAGAATGTCAGCCCGTTATGCGGGTTATCAACCGCATGGAGAAGCCAGTTGATATCTTCCTCACCGGTCACAATACGCGGCAAGCCCAATACCTGGAAAGGGGGATCGTCCGGATGGATGCACATATTTATACCGTACTCATCACACACCGGCATGACAGCCTGCAAGAAATAACGTAAGTTTTCACGCAGGGCATCACGGTCTATCCCATCATACAAAGACAAAAGACGGCGGAATATGGTTACCGGATACCGGTCTCCCTCCTTTATATTACCATTTACAAATCCCTGCGTCTTGACTATAATGGTATCGACCAATTCGTTTTTCTCGGCTTCGGTTATAGTCTTATCCAATTCACGCACCTGTTGTAATTCCAAATCGGTATAGTCTTTCTCCGCCCCTTCACGCTGAAGAATCATACAGTCAAAATAGGCGAACCGGATCTTGTCAAAGTACAAAGAACTGGTTCCGTCCTCCCAAGGATGTTCCAAATCGGTACGTATCCAATCAATGACAGGCATGAAGTTATAGCATACGGTCTTGATACCCGCTTTACCTAGGTTGGCAAGGCTTACTTTGTAGTTTTCTATCAATTGATCCCGTTCAGGACCGGCATATTTGATAGCTTCACTTACCGGCAGGCTTTCTACCACCGACCAGCGCAATTGGTGAGATTCAATGTAATCTTTTAAACTTTTGATAGCTTCCAAAGCCCAGATTTCACCGTTAGGTACATCGTGAAGGGCGGTCACGATTCCTTCCACCCCGATTTGCCTAAGCATGGGAAGCGTTATCTTATCTTTCTTCCCAAACCATCTCCATGTCTTTTCCATTCGTATTATGTGTTTTAGTCTGTATGACAAAGTCTTTATTAATCTTCTTTGAGCCTTCTATTGATGTATAATCATGGCAGAACGTGCCGGTACCATAAGCTCATCACCTGAAACCTGTCCCAAGCCTTTCATGTTTATTTTACCATCCTTACAGATTACAGTGTATTTACCCGACGGAATGTCCAGCTTGACAGGCTCTGCACGGCTGTTCAAAGCCACGATGATATTTTTCCATGAGTCACCATTTGCATTGTCTTTCAAGATAAAGGCAACCACATTCGTATTTTCTACAGGTAAAAACTCCAATTGCCTACGTACCATATCGGCATCCCCCATACGAAAAGCGGGATGTGCTTTACGCATAGCTATTAAACCTTTCACATATTCGAACACATCTTTGTGTGCGGTCTTATTTTTCCAATCTATCGTATTAATACTGTCAGGACTATTATAAGAATTATGAACTCCTTTCTTGTCACGCATCATCTCATCCCCTGCAAATATAAACGGTACTCCTTGTGAAGTAAAGACAAATGTTTCCGCTAACTTCTGCAAAGCCGCCAGTTCCTCTACCGAAGCATCCGGCATGGTAGCTTTCAGACGGTCGGCAAGGCACATGTCATCGTGGCAACTTACATAACTTATCATCTGGGTAGGTTGTAAAGCCCAAGGTTTCTTACTATAATTCACAGAATCACTTATAACCTGCGGATGTTCGATAGCTCCCACAATTCCAAATTTGATACTCATTTCGTGTCCTGGCTCCCCTACTAGAAAAGCTCCTTTAGTATCATCATCCCAACCACCTCGCAATCCATCACGCATTTCATCTGAGAAAGCGGCGATACGGGGCATCTTTTCCACATTGGCTTTCATCGCCAGTCTGTCTGCCTCTAATTGAGGAGAACTGGCAGCCCATCCTTCACCATACATAAAAATAGACGGATCTATTTTATCAATAGCCGCACGTATCTCATTCATGGTTTCAATATCATGTATCCCCATCAAGTCAAAACGAAAGCCGTCTATGTGATATTCATTAATCCAATATAAAATAGATTCTATCATATATTTACGCATCATGGCGCGGTCGCTTGCCGTTTCATTTCCACATCCCGAACCATTTGCCCATTGCCCGTCCTTCGTCTGGCGATAGAAATAACCGGGAACCGTACGTTCGAAATTGCTTTCGTCTGTATTGAAGGTGTGATTATACACCACATCAAGCACCACTCTGATTCCCGCCTTATGTAAAGCTTGTACCATTTGTTTGAATTCCCTGATACGGACATCGGGTTTATAAGGATCTGTAGAATAAGAACCGTCAGGCACATTGTAATTTTGCGGATCATACCCCCAATTATATTGGGCCTTGTCCAGTTTTGTTTCATCCACCGAGGCATAATCATACGACGGCAATAAGTGCACGTGGGTAATTTCCAATTCTTTCAGATGGTCAATACCTGTCTTCTCGCCTGAAGAACTGGTAGTACCCTGCTCCGTCAAAGCCAGGAACTTGCCTTTATTTTGAATTCCGGAAACAGAATCCAAAGAGAAATCGCGATGATGCATCTCATAAACCGTAATATCAGCATAATTCTTCAAAGGAGGACGCACATCGTTCTCCCATCCTTCCGGATCTGTAGAACGAAGATCAAGCACAGCTGCCCGCTTACCATTTACCCCTACGGCTTTTGCCATAATTCCCGGAGTGTCTCCTAACCATTTCCCGTTTACCTTCACATTAAAGGTATAGAATTTACCCTTCAGATCCTCTTTTATTGAAATATTCCAAGTACCATTCTCTCCCATCTCCATTGGAAAAGTATTAGAAGCTGAACCTTCATTACCCGATTCAAATAAAAGGACACGCACCTCTTCCGCTGTAGGAGCCCAAAGTGAAAACTTGGTTTCGGCAGGCGAGTACTCCATTTCAGTCAGCGCATCTTCACGGACAGGATATTCATCAAACGAATTATATTCTTTTTTCACAGACTGACAACTAATAGTAGTAGAAACAATTGATGCCCAAATAACATGTCTCACATTCATAATCTTATCTTTTTATTTTATCAGGATTCTTATTTATAAAATCTTTCCAGCCGGAATATTCTTTAGTCAATGTCGGTCTGCCCATTTGTAAATAATGACAATAAGCAGCCGCCAACCCATCTGTTGCATCCATAAAAGGCAGCATATCACTCTCCGGTATATGTAACATCCTTTTCAACATATCAGCGACCTGTTCCTTGCTGGCTTGCCCATTACCGGTTATCGCCATCTTTATCTTCAACGGCGCATATTCTGTTATAGGAATATCACGGCTCAAAGCAGCAGCCATAGCCACTCCCTGTGCCCTCCCTAATTTTAACATCGACTGCACATTTTTTCCAAAAAAAGGCGCCTCAATAGCTAACTCATCAGGTAAATAAGCTTCTATTATACCAACCACCCGTTCAAAAATACGGCGCAGTTTTAAATAATGGTCACCATATTTACGAAGATCAATGACCCCCATAGTCATTACCTGCGGTTTAGTACCTACTACTTTCAGCAGGCCATACCCCATTATGGTTGTTCCAGGATCTATACCCAGAATGATTTTCTCTTTTACCGGCTGAATCACTTAATCACCTCCATCAAAGTGGGAAAGCCAACCACCTTATCTTTAAATATCTTCATCATTTCCTCATTCAGATGCATCCCTTGCTGAGTATGCCAACGATGCAAGGCCGCTGTATCTTCCACCTCCCATTGCAATGAAAAACATTCTGAATCCTGCTCTTTGTGACTAAGGATGTGCGTAAGACGGGGATTTTGCAATATTCCCGTCTTTTCCACTTCGGGAATATAGCTTTCACTAAGCCAAATGACAAAATTACGCGCATCGTCAATGCCTGTTTGATAAGTTGTATTATAAATTAACATATCTATAGTCTTTAAATTAAAAAAGGCCTGCTTCGCAGACCTTCATTTTATCATTAAAAAAGTGGAGCATGCGAGACTCGAACTCGCCACCTTTAGACTGCCAGTCTAACGCTCTAGCCAGATGAGCTAATACCCCGAGAAATAATAACGATGCAAAGATACATAGAAAATCAATAATACAAAGCTTTTGGGAAAGTTTTTTTCTCATGTAAACAAAAAATTTATTTGCCACTTTTACTCCAAAGAGTTACTGTTGCGTGAAATTGTTAACCAATAGCTGACCAAGTTTAATAGCATAACAAGCGGATAACCCCGATTTGTGACAAGTCGGAGCTATCTAAATCATAAGTTAAAAGTTATTATGAAAAATCATTGTTGTATCAATACTATACCCCATCGGCATAATAACAGTCACAATAGTTACACGAACACCAAAGGGATCCCCACAGAAAGCTTCATTGGGAATACGGTGTATTTAGCTATGAATAACAACTATATGTCAAGAATGGATAGGATCGGAAAAAAGTCATACTGAAGCATCTTAGTAAAAGAACAATCATCGTCCTATCAAGTGCTACCCGGCATTATCTATATCAGTCCGGCAAAAGCATGAAAGGAGAAATATACCGAATATCCTAGAAGAGAAAGAAATATTCATGTCCGCCAATAACAAATCCACCACAAATACAACCAAGGGTTGCTGCTATTAACGGCTACGTACCATTTCAATTACAGCACTGTATTTCATAATTCTATGATTGGCAAGGCAAAAAAAGATGTAAAAATTGCATTAAACCTCCTCTATCGGCTTGGACCAAACTTCCTCTTTCGTTTCTTTACACATTACGGAAATAGTTCCTCCAACAAAATCCTTCACATATCCTTTGCGTTCAGCCAACATATCTTCCGCCATTCTAATGGCCTTAGCCTTATCTTTCAATGAAAATCCTTTATTAGCAAAATCATTACCTTCTTTAAAATATATATCATAAGTTTCCATTGTATCACCTTTTTAAATTTGAGTGGCAAAGATAAAACCTACAATTATTATGCACAAGAGATTTCTTAATTATTTTTCGAATATCGTCAAGAAACAATTTAACTAAAAAAATTCCCGACTTATCACAAGCCGGGAATTCATGTAAAAGCACTATTATAAATATACTAACTATTGCAAAATTTTACCATCTTCACCTAAGAACAATGTCTGTTCATGAGCATCACTTGTCAACACATTAATTTTATAAATACGGCTTCCATCAATGCCATAGGCCATAAAAGCCTGCTTTATCATAGCACCTTCCAGTGCAAGCCTGTCCATCACAGCTTCCGGCACATCATTCATATAGATTTCCGAGAAAACCAACTTCTTAGATTGTTGAGGCTTTTCCACTACCGGAACCTCTACCGGAGCCGCTTGAGCAAAAGAAACAGACACGCCTAAAGTCATCACTAATACCAATGTTACTAATACCTTTTTCATAATTACTTTATTTTTTATTCATTTTTACCGACAACAATAAAACAAGAAGCGTGCCACAAATCTGCTCATTTTAATATCTAACTAAAAATCAACCACATACATATACGCTTTTTCATTTCAGGAGTGTAGATTCCTGTTGACAACACCACAAAAGTGTGGAAAAAATCCACAAAATCAGGTTTTATACCGGCGAACAAAAAGTATAGCCAAGCTGTTTTATCAACCTCATCAAAACATTTAAATACCATGAAGAAGAGATGTTATTCTATATGTATAATATTATGGGTACTGATCACCACCTTGTCTGCTACCTCTCCCACTACATTTCATATAGCACTGAAAAAGATATATCCACATGCCACAAACGTAAGCTGGAGCCAACAAGGGAATTATTATGTGGCCTCTTTTACCCAAAATGGTTTTGAAAAAGAAGTATGGATGAACGGTAATGCCCAATGGGTAATGACTAATACCGATTTACAAACTACAGATCAACTGACACCTAACGTATATAATGATTTTACATTGAGTCCATACGCCATGTGGACTGCCACCAATGTAAATCTCATAGAATTTCCTAAACGAACCACTCTGTACGTAATTACTGTTAACCTAAACAATTCGTCGGCCACCAAACAATTATTCTACACACTGAATGGCAGGCTATTGCAAACACGTGACGTCAGTTATATCAATCCTACATTATCCCCCGGAATCTTTGAATTCTAATACTATTATGACTGAACAAATAACATTTCCGGAAAAGGGACACATCAACAATTGGCAAACGATTATAAACTAGCATTTTAAAGTAAAATAATAAAAGAATCTACATTTTCAGGGCGTTAAATTAATGTAAAAAACTGTTTCATTTCCCATCCCCCTTACCTCATTTTACTACTTTTGCGCACACTCAGCCTATAAATGTGCAAAAGTTATCATGGAACTAGAACAGAGTTTTATTGCTCTTATCGAGCAAAGTATAAAAACAAATTGGTATTTAAACGCTCTTACAGACTATAAAGGCATCACATTACAATACAGAGATGTGGCCCGTAAAATAGAGAAAATACATATCTTGCTGGAAAATGCCGGCATTGAGAAGGGAGATAAAATAGCCATCTGCGGGCGTAATAGCGCTCATTGGACAGTAACTTACCTTGCCGTCATCACCTATGGTGCCGTAGTAGTACCTATCCTACATGAATTCAAAGCCGATCAGGTACACAATATTGTAAACCACTCTGAAGCCCGCCTGTTGTTCGTAGGCGATCAGATATGGGAGAACTTGAATGAAGCAGCCATGCCTCATTTGGAAGGTATCATAGAATTGAAAGATTTCGGTGTACCCGTATCCCGTTCGGAAAAACTGGCTTATGCCCGCGACCATCTGAATGAGATATTCGGGCACAAATTCCCTTGCAGATTTCGTCCCGATGATATTTCTTATGAAAAAGAAAAATCAGAAGACCTGGCCATCATTAATTACACTTCAGGTACTACCGGATATTCCAAAGGCGTAATGCTGCCTTATCGTAGCATACTCTCCAACGTGCTCTACTGTAAAGAAAAAATAGGTCTGAAAGCAGGTGACAGCGTCGTATCCATGTTACCTTTGGGACACGTATTCGGCATGACTTTCGATTTTCTTTACGGTTTCACAGCAGGCGCCCATCTATGGTTTCTTACCCGCATGCCATCGCCCAAAATCATAGCCGAATCATTTGCGGAAATCCGCCCGCGCGTCATAGCCTGCGTGCCACTGATTGTGGAAAAAATATTCAAGAAAAATATTCTTCCCAAGGTAGACAACAAATTAGGTAAACTGCTATTACATGTTCCCATCATCAGCGATAAGATAAAAGAACTTATCAAGCAGAAGGCGATGGAAGTTTTCGGCGGAAATTTCATCGAAATCATCATCGGAGGGGCTCCTTTCAATGCCGAAGTGGAAGCCTTTCTAAAAATGATAGATTTCCCATACACCATTGCATACGGAATGACTGAATGTGGTCCCATCATCTGCCATAGTCATTGGACAGAACTGAAACTGGCATCTTGCGGAAAAGTTGCCGCACGTATGGAAGCCAAGGTACTGTCTCCTAACCCATCAGCCATTGCGGGTGAACTGGTATGCCGTGGAGCCAACCTGATGTTGGGCTATTATAAGAACGAGGAAGCGACACGGCAAGTCATTGATACTGAAGGATGGTTGCATACAGGCGATATGGCGACAATAGACGAAGACGGAAATGTTTTTATCAAAGGACGTTGCAAAAACCTGTTACTCACTTCTTCCGGACAAAACATTTATCCGGAAGAAATAGAGTCCAAGCTAAACAATATGCCATACGTGTCAGAGTCACTGATTATTCTGCAACAAGACAAACTGGTGGGCCTAATCTATCCGGATTCCGATGATGCTTTTGCTCACGGCTTGAGCCAATCAGACCTTGTACGGGTAATGGAAGAAAACCGCCTTGAACTGAACAAACAATTACCGGCATTTTCCCAAATAGCCCGCTTCAAGCTATATCCTGAGGAATTTGAAAAAACAGCCAAGAAAAGTATCAAGCGCTTCTTGTACCAAGATATAAAAGAATAAATCAAAAAAAGCTCTCTTCATAATATGAAGATGTATCAAAAGTAAAATGGCGTATCATTTTGCCAGTAGGGGCAAGGTTCGCTCGCCCAAAAATAGTTTGCTTATGCATTTGGGCAGGCAAACCCTGCCCCTACAGTTGACAACATGATAACACAATCGGACTTTTAATCCCTCCGCCCCGTATGTATAAATCCACACATACGGTATAACTACAAAAGTTCAGATAATTCGTTCTGCAAACGTCCTGCCACTTCTTCCATAGGCACTTCGCACCCCAATTCTTTCTGTAATGAAGTAACCCCTTTATCCATGAATCCGCAAGGATGGATATAACTGAAATAGCGCAAATCCGTATTTACATTCAGCGCCAATCCATGCATTGTCACAAAATGACTGCTTCTCACTCCTATTGCACAAATTTTCCGTTCCTGCGGAGTTCCCGCGGCCAGCCATACTCCGGTCGCTCCCTTCACTCGCCCGGCCTCAATGCCATAAGATGCGCAGACCCTGATCACCGCTTCTTCCAACACATGAATATATTCCTTCAACCCCAAATGATAATCCTCCAAATTCAAGATAGGATAACAAACCAATTGTCCGGGACCATGATAAGTAATATCCCCTCCTCGATCAATATGATAAAGGGTGGCACCAATCATCTTCAATTGTGCCTCTCCCAGCAGCATATTCGTTTCCTTTCCACTCTTGCCTAATGTATAGACATGCGGATGTTCTACAAAAATAATTCTATTCTCATACGTTTTTCCCACTTGTTTAGCTTCCACCATGGCATTAAACAACTCCGTCTGCCGTTTCCAAGCCTCAGAATAGGGAACTAATCCCCAATTTTCAATTTTCATGATACCTCCCAGTTTTAAATGTAAAATAGGATAGGGTTCGCCCGATGCGTCTTTTGCATCCCTGCCAATAACCCGAAATCCAAAATGGCCATAAAAGCCGGACGCTTTCTTATTTTGTTCGTTTACATCGACATAACGTACATGGCAATGCTCCAAAGCATAACGCATCAATTGTTTCCCTATTCCCGTACCTATGGCACGCGGATGAACAAAAAGCATTTCAAGCATAGTCCCATTAATACCCATGAATCCTTCTATACCAGCATTGTCACGAATCATGTAAAGCGGCATACTATGAAGATAAACACTCCATACCAGTGGCTTTAACTTCTGAATATATGCTTCAGGTATGAAATGATAAGTAGCACGCACCGAAGCTTCCCATAAACAGGTCAATTCATCAAAGTCATCGGGCGTAGGTTTAATTATTTGATACATATTACTTTTTTCTGCAAAGGTGGGATAATTATTGTATATTTGCAACCCCAATCAAAAGAAAGAATATGTTGCCGTACATCAATGATTTTCCAATAGAATTCCGCGACTATATCGCAAGTGAAATTATCCCACGATACGCTGGTTTTGACAAAGCACATCGTGTAGATCATGTATTGAAAGTTATAGCAGAAAGCCTCAATTTGTCTCAATATTATGATGTGAGCCGCATGATGGTGTATGTTATTGCCTCTTACCATGACCTGGGACTCTGTGAGGGACGGGAGTTCCACCATCTCATTTCAGGAAAAATACTATGGGCAGACCAGAAGTTAAGGCAATGGTTCCCTGAAGAACATATTTTGATTATGAAAGAGGCTGTAGAAGATCACCGTGCATCCAACAAGCATGTTCCCCGTAGCATTTATGGCAAAATTGTAGCGGAGGCCGACCGCATTATTGATCCGGACATCACCTTGAGACGGACGGTACAATATGGTCTTTCCAACTATCCCGAACTGGACAAAGAAAAACAATACATACGTTTTCTGACACATTTGAAAGAAAAATATGCTGAAGGTGGTTATTTAAGATTATGGATACCTCAATCAGCCAATGCTGCACATCTGCAGGAGTTGAGGCAACTGATAGCCGATGAGGAAGAACTTCATAAAGTATTTGAAAAGATCTATTCACAGGAAACAGAAACGATACAGAATTTAGAAAATATCCCTATATTTGTCCGGAACAAAAAAAATAACAGTATATGAAAAAGCTGGTTCTATCCATTTCTATGTTTCTGATTGCCGCTACTACCTTTGCGCAGTCCGAAGTGGTAACAGATAGTATTCCGCCCATTTCATTGGATGGTTACAAGAATTTTAACGGATTTATGCTGGATATGGGTTCCATGATTATGGCCCCTCCCCCTCTGATAGCCCCGCAACTTTATTATCAGCCTTACAACAATAATGCAATTGCGAATTACAATGAAATATTCCGTCCCAATATGAATATCATTTATGACAGAGGGTCTTACAACCATGTATTTACCCCCATGTATCCGGGAATGGGAATCTATGGATTCGGAACAATGTCAATGCCTCCCACCTTACAAAGTGCAACCTTTAAATTGAAAAACGGATTACACATCACCACATACGGTGAATATGATGCCGACGGGAACAAAGTACGGAATCCAAGCGCATTGCCTTGGGAAAGAAATAATTTCAACGGAGCTTTCGAAATGAAATCGGAGAATGGGAACTTCGGAATACGAATAGAAGTACAAAGAGGAAGAAACAATCCTTTTTGAATTATAAACTAAAAGATAGAAAAATGAAAAGCAGCCATGCAAAACAAAATCTATGCACGGCTGCTTTTTTATTTATTTTTAATTCAATCACAACTTTCTCCAATTCAGGCTCAAGCTGTTCAACACTACACTGACAGAACTACATGCCATGGCAGCACTGGCAATCATCGGGTTAAGCAAGATACCATACAATGGGAACAGAATACCTGCCGCCACCGGAATGCCTATCAAATTATAGATAAACGCCCAGAAAAGATTCTGATGGATCAAACGTACAGTTTTATGGGAAAGTTTAAAAGCTTTGGGTAACAACAACAAATCCGAAGTCATTAACGTAACCATCGCTACATCCATGGCAATATCCGTACCTTTACCCATTGCAATACTTACATCGGCACGTGCCAACGCCTGTGAGTCATTAATGCCGTCACCTACCATAGCTACGACTCTTCCTTCAGCTTGTAATTCTTTAATAACATTCTCCTTATCGACCGGCAAAGCATCCGAAATAAAACGATTCGCATCAATTTCTCCGGCCACATTCTGTGCAGTAAGATGACCGTCACCAGTCAACAACACAATGTACTTTCCACTCTCCTTCAATTGTTTGACCGCTTGTCTGGAAGTATCTTTTATTTTGTCACTAATGGCTATAACCGCCAGCAATGTATTTCCCTCGCCAAAATAAACCAGACTCTTGCCACTCTTCTCATAATCCTCCACCATCCCTTTCAACAAGTCGGAAATTCCCGCTCCAAAATCTTTCAGTAACCGATGGCTTCCTGCCCAAAAAGTTTTATTTCCACGGGTCACCACAATCCCCCGTCCTGTCCGACTCTCAAAAGAATCAATGAGTGCCGGCTTCTCACCTTCCTTTTTCAAAGCCTCGACAATAGCCAAAGCCAACGGATGTTCCGATTTCAATTCAGCAGCATACAGAATTCCCTTATGCTCGTTCTGCCATCCGGCATCATGCAACCATCCGGTCACCACAGGGCGCCCCTCAGTTACAGTACCCGTTTTATCAAGTACCACTGTATCCACTTTCCGCATCTGCTCCAAGGCTACCGCATCCTTTATCAAAATATGTGATTCGGCCCCTTTACCAATTCCTACCATCAATGCAGTGGGAGTAGCAAGTCCCAAAGCACACGGACAGGCAATAACCAAAACAGACACTGCTGAAAGCATAGCATAAGAAAAGTCATCCGCTCCACCTGCCACTATCCAAACAAGGAAAGTAAAAACAGCCACAGCAAGGACAACAGGAACAAAAACCGCCGTCACTTTATCCACAATACGCTGGACCGGAGCTTTAGACCCCTGTGCTTCCTGCACCATGCGGATAATCTGTGCCAACACCGTATTTTTCCCCACCTTTTGAGCAGTCATAGTAAATGCACCGTTCTGATTGATAGTGCCGGCCAGCACCTTATCACCCTGTTTTTTCTCTACAGGAATAGGTTCACCGCTTATCATGCTCTCATCTATAAAGGTGTTTCCTCCGACAATGACTCCATCCACCGGAATTTGCTCACCGGGACGGACGCTCACCTTATCGCCAACCTGAAGTTCGGCTATCAAGATATCCTCTTCCCTGCCGTCTTTCACCACACGGGCCGTCCGAGGCTGTAATCCCATCAGTTTACGAATAGCTGTGGAAGTTTTTCCTTTTGCTTTCTCTTCCATCAGCTTGCCAACCAATACGAAAGCTATTATAACAGTGGCAGCTTCATAATATACATGAGGTTCCAATCCGCGGCTGTACCAAAATTCGGGATAGAACGTATTAAACAAACTGAACAAAAATGCGATGGAGGTGCTAAGTGCCACCAACGTATCCATATTACTGGTACGCTGAAGCGTCTGTTTCCAGGCATTCATATAGAAAGAACGCCCCGAATATAAAATAACAGGAAGTGAAAGCAACAGCATCCACCAGTTTACTCCCGGAACATTCATCAGAAACATCCCCAAAACAGCTACCGGTAAAGCAAAAATCCAAGCAACGATAGTCTTCCGCTTCAACTGTCCGTAATAAGATTGCTCTGCTTCCTCCTGCTCCTGCACAGAGTTATCCTCATCTATTATCAAATCAAAACCTATTTTCATCACAGCCTCTTTCAGTTGTTGCGGAGACACAATATCCGGATTATAAGTCACCGCCAAAGTAGCCGCCGCCAAATTGACCGATGCATTTTCCACGCCTTCTTGCTTCCTTACAATCTTCTCCACGTTGCCGGCACATGCCGCACAATGCATTCCCGTAACGGGATATAGTTTTTTTGTCATATCGCTCATATTCATTTCTTTACTTATTTATTATAGCTTATCAACGGACAAATTTAGCAAAAAGTTCATGCAATCTTGTTGCAAACAGATAAATATATTTTCGCTTTTTAGATGGACATTTCACGAAGTTATTCTATATTTGTGGAGAAAGTTAGGATAAGTAATCCATGCAAATAAACAAAAAGTTATGAAAAAAAGAAATCTCGTATTGTCTGTTATGACAACTTGCCTTGTATCCTGCTTTTTATTATCGGGATGTAACGGACAAAAACAAATTGATAGTGAAACTGTAAAGACTGTAAAGGTGGAAGAACAAGCCCATTTACAAGATGACACAGTCTCTCCCGCCTGTAAGATTACTATTGATTATAGTTATTTAGCAGAATCTGATGCTGCGGATAGCATAGCACAACGCATCAACCGTACCATACAAGCCCACGTTTTGGGAAAAGAATATATCCGGATGAATCCGGAAGTTGCTGTAGATTCTTTTAAAAATACCTACATTAACAACTACCGCAAAGATGTGAACGAGTTCTATCAGGAAGATATAAAAAATGGAACTCCCAAAGACGAACTTCCCACATGGTACAATTATGAATACGGACTGACCACCCATTTCAGCGAAGGCAAAGAAGGTATTCTGAATTTCATTGCAGAAACTTTTGAATATACAGGCGGGGCACATCCCAACTCATGGAACAAATGGATGAACTTCGAAAAGAATACCGGCAAACTGCTTGCTTTGAAAGATGTATTTATGGCAGGATCGGAAAAACCGATGAGCGACATGTTGCTGGAAAAACTGATAACAGAGATGGCTACCCGTCTGGAAGACAGCTCCATCACCTCACTGGAAGGACTTCAGAATGCAGGCATCTTGAATTCTACCAATATGTACGTACCCGACAATTTCTTGTTAGAAAAGGAAAAAGTATCTTTCCTGTATAACAAATATGATATCGCTCCCTATGCTGTAGGAGTCATCACCCTTTCTTTGCCCTACACATCGGTAGAAAAATATATGATACATTAAATAACGATTTTAAGTATAGAATGGAATTAATACTGAAATATTTCCCTAACCTCAGCGAACAGCAGAAAACACAGTTTGCCGCATTGTATGATTTATATACGGATTGGAATAGCAAAATCAATGTAATCTCACGCAAGGATATCACTAATCTGTACGAACATCATGTATTGCACTCGCTAGGCATAGCCAAAGTGATAAACTTCACCCCTGATACCCAAATTATGGACTTGGGCACAGGGGGCGGTTTCCCGGGTATCCCTTTGGCCATCTTATTCCCTGAAGTCCAATTCCATCTGGTGGACAGTATCGGAAAGAAAGTGAAAGTAGCTACAGAAATAGCCAATGCTATCGGACTGAAGAATGTCACTTTCCGTCATTGCCGCGCCGAAGAAGAAAAAAGGAAATTCGACTTCGTGGTAAGTCGTGCTGTCATGCCTTTGGGCGATCTAATAAAAATTATCCGTAAAAACATCAGACAAGAACAGCATAACGCCCTGCCCAACGGGCTGATTTGTCTGAAAGGCGGAGAGTTGGATCAAGAAACAATGCCCGTGAAGCACAAAACAATGCTTTATGATCTGAAAAATGAATTCACGGAAGATTTTTTTAAAACCAAGAAAGTGGTTTATGTAACCATCAGCGGTTTATAATTATAGATAAAAAAAACATGAAAATAAAGAAATTTGAATTCAATATGTTTCCGGTAAACTGCTACGTGCTATCGGACGAAACAAAGGAAGCCGTCATTATTGATGCCGGTTGCTTTTATGAAGAAGAAAAGCAAGCCTTAAAAAGATATATTGACAGCAATAGCCTGACAGTGAAACATTTGTTGAATACGCACCTCCATCTGGACCATATTTTCGGCAACCCATTCCTGTTGCAAGAATACGGGCTAAAAGCCGAAGCAAATCAAGCGGATGAATTTTGGCTGGAACAAGCACCGGCACAATCACGTATGTTTGGTTTCCAATTACCCGAAGCACCCGTGCCATTAGGAAAATATATCTTTGATGGAGATATCATTACTTTCGGCAATACCCAACTGGAAGCTATCCATGTACCGGGTCATTCGCCGGGAAGCATTGTTTTTTACTGCAAAGAAGCCCACTGTATCTTCAGCGGTGATGTATTGTTCCAAGGAAGTATAGGACGTGCAGACCTTACAGGAGGTAACTTCGACGAACTTCGCGAGCATATATGCAGTCGTTTGTTTGTACTCCCCCCCGACACGGTAGTCTATCCCGGTCATGGAGACCCGACCACTGTGGGAGCAGAAAAAGCGAACAACCCTTTTTTCCGATAAGATAAAACTTAAAATTCAACTTATATACTACTACCATGAAAACAGATTTATTAGCAGACCGACATATCGGTATACAGGAAGAAGACCTTCCCGTTATGTTGGAAAAGATTGGCGTAAAGAGCCTTGATGAACTGATTAACAAAACAATTCCGTCCAAAATCCGTTTGAAAGAACCTCTGCCACTGGCTGCTCCCATGACGGAACGGGAGTTTGCAGAGCATATTACCGAACTAGCTTCACAAAACAAGATTTATACCTCTTATATAGGTATGGGTTGGTATGACAGTATTACTCCGGCGGTCATTCAACGCAATGTATTCGAGAATCCTGTGTGGTACACCTCGTACACTCCTTATCAAACCGAAGTTTCACAAGGACGTTTGGAAGCACTGATGAACTTCCAGACTGTCATATCCGACCTCACAGCCATGCCATTGGCAAACTGCTCATTGCTGGATGAATCTACCGCCGCTGCCGAAGCCGCCACCATGATGTATGGACTTCGCACCCGCGACCAACAAAAAAGCGGAGCCAACGTATTGTTTGTGGATGAAGAGATTTTCCCACAGAATCTGGCAGTCATCCAGACCCGCGCCCTTCCGCAAGGCATGAAGATCCAAGTAGGAAATTACAAGGAATTGGTATTTACTCCGGAAATCTTTGCCTGCATCCTTCAATACCCCAATGCCAGCGGTAGCGTGGAAGACTATCGTGAGTTTGTGGAAAAGGCACATGCCGCCCATTGTAAAGTAGCCGTGGATGCTGACATCATGAGTTTGGCATTGTTAGTTCCTCCCGGCGAATGGGGAGCAGACATCGTATTCGGAAGTACCCAGCGCCTGGGTATCCCCTTGTTCTACGGAGGTCCGTCCGCAGCCTACTTCGCTACACGTGACGAATATAAACGCAATATGCCGGGACGTATCATCGGCTGGTCTAAAGACAAATATGGCAAACTGGCCTACCGTATGGCTTTACAGACCCGTGAGCAACATATTAAACGCGAAAAAGCAACTTCCAACATCTGCACCGCACAGGCATTACTGGCTACAATGGCCGGCTTCTATGCCGTTTATCATGGGCAGGAAGGTATCAAAAATATAGCAAAACGCATTCATAGCATTACCACCTGGTTGAACAAAGCCCTAACCCGCTTGGGATATGTACAGCATAATGAATTATTCTTTGACACCCTGCGTTTCAGTCTGCCTGACCATGTTTCGGCTCAGAAGCTGCGTACCATCGCATTGAGTAAAGAAGTAAACCTCCGTTACTATGATAATGGCGATGTAGGTTTCAGCATTGATGAAACCACCGACCTGAAAGATGTAAACCTGTTACTTTCCATCTTCTCCATTGCTGCCGAAGAAACCGTTCAAGAAGTAACAGACATTCCCGAAGCATCCTCACTGAATCGTGAACTACGCCGCCGTACTTCCTTCCTCACCCATGAGGTATTCAACAAGTATCATACTGAAACCGAAATGATGCGTTATATCAAACGTTTGGAACGTAAAGATATCTCATTGGCACATTCCATGATTTCATTGGGTTCTTGTACCATGAAACTGAATGCCGCTTCGGAAATGCTCCCACTCAGCAACTTAGGCTGGATGGCTATACACCCGTTAGCACCTGAGGATCAAACAAAAGGCTATCAGACATTAATTAATAACTTAAGCGAGCAGTTGAAGGTTATTACCGGATTTGCAGGAGTCACTTTGCAACCTAATTCAGGTGCAGCAGGAGAGTATACAGGACTTCGTATCATCCGCGCTTATCTGGAAAGTATCGGACAGGGACACCGCAACAAGATATTAATTCCGGCATCAGCCCACGGTACGAATCCGGCTTCAGCCATTCAATGCGGATATACCACGGTGACTTGCGCCTGTGACGATAAAGGTAATGTAGACGTAGAAGATTTACGTGCAAAAGCAGAAGCCAACAAGGATGATCTGGCTGCATTAATGATTACCTATCCGTCCACTCATGGTATCTTTGAACCGGAAATTGCAGAAATTTGTAAAATTATTCATAAATGCGGAGCACAGGTTTACATGGATGGTGCAAATATGAATGCACAGGTAGGTCTGACCAATCCGGGTACCATCGGTGCTGATGTATGCCATTTGAATCTGCATAAGACTTTTGCCAGCCCTCACGGTGGTGGCGGTCCAGGTGTAGGTCCCGTTTGTGTAGCCGAACATCTGGTTCCGTTCCTTCCGGGACATCAAGTTTGGGGTAACAGTGCCAATCAGGTTTCTTCAGCTCCATACGGTAGCGCAGGAATCCTGCCTATTACTTACGGTTATATTTGCATGATGGGCGCCGAAGGTCTGACCAATGCCACCAAGACTGCTATTCTGAGCGCCAATTATCTGGCAGCTTGCTTCAAGGATACCTACGGCATTGTATATACCGGTGCTACGGGCTTTGTGGGTCATGAAATGATTTTAGATTGCCGCTATCTGCATGACGAAACCGGTATCAGCGAAAATGACATCGCCAAGCGTCTGATGGACTATGGCTATCATGCGCCCACCCTTTCTTTCCCGGTTCATGGAACATTGATGATTGAACCGACTGAAAGTGAAAGTTTATGGGAACTGGATAATTTCGTCACTGTGATGCAAACCATCTGGCAGGAAATTCAAGAAGTGAAGAATGGCAGTGCCGATAAAGAAGATAATGTATTGGTCAACGCCCCGCATCCTGAATATGAAGTGGTGGCCAATGAATGGAATCACAGCTACAGCCGAGAGAAAGCCGCTTATCCTATCGAATCGGTACGTGATAACAAATTCTGGATCAATGTAGCCCGGGTAGATAATACATTAGGTGACCGCAAACTGTTGCCTACCCGTTATGGTAAGTTTGAATAAAAAAGCATTGTACTAAGAAGAAGAAAGGATCAAAATTCAGTTTTTGAAAATATGAATTTATAATTTGAAATTTGAACATCCTAAAAAACTAAAGAAAGGGTCGTATCATTACTCAAGACAGAGCTTGATACGACCCTTTTAAGTTTATAATTACTATCTGTAACTTTTCGGAACTGTCATTTTAGTTTTAACACACCTCCTCCCTCTTTTCAGGAACTATCCTTTTACTTTATCCACAGTAGGAGCAACTTGAGTTCCATAGCAGTCCGAACACATAATATCAGTATCCTAATTCATAAGGCTGTTCTACAGCCGGAACCCCATCGGACATCCAT
Organism: Phocaeicola sp. GP0067; assembly: GCF_031119655.1. NCBI lineage: Bacteria > Pseudomonadati > Bacteroidota > Bacteroidia > Bacteroidales > Bacteroidaceae > Phocaeicola > Phocaeicola sp. GP0067. The sequence goes on along the minus strand of NZ_JAVHZY010000007.1, from coordinate 143,154 downwards.
CCAGGCATTGCTTCTTTTTTCAGATAATGATTAAAGAACTGGAACATACGTTTTTGAAAATCTATTTTGTTGGCAATCTTTGTCGGCCAATGCGGTTCGCCTGTATAGTTCAGCATCCAGCAAGGCTTTCCAAGACGTTTCATTGCCACAAAATATTCTATTCCCTGATACCAGGGCACATGTCCGTCAGCGTCATTATGCATGATTAAAACAGGTGTTTGTACCTTGTCCATCGTGAACAGAGCAGAGTTTTCCAAGTAACGCAACGGAGTACTCCAAGGCGTACCGCCCAGACGACTCTGAGTATGTTCATACTGGAACGAGCGTGCCAGCCCCGATCCCCAACGGATACCTCCGTAGGCACTGAACATATTGACCACCGGAGCACCTGACTCAATAGCCGCAAACAAATCAGTACGTGTAGCCAGATAAGCCACTTGATAACCGCCCCAACTATGTCCCTGCGCCCCTATGGCTTTCTCGTCAATATAACCTTTGCCTATCAGCATGGCAACCCCCGGCATCAGACAGTTATAGCAACTCTCACCCGGATAACCGTCTACATAACGTATGTCCGGATTGAACACAATATACCCGTTACTGTTATAAAGATGATAATCAATGGTAGACCGATGGGGTTCCGGCATCCGGTAATTAAACAGAGTTTCCGAATTTCGCTCATAGAAACTCACAATCATCGGGTATTTCTTGGCCGGATCAAAATCGGCAGGCTTGTACACCACCCCTTCCAACTTACGGCCATCTAAAGATATCCACGAAACCAGTTCGGCAGTTCCCCACAAATAGTCTTTCTGTTGGTCAATGCCATGAGTCAGCCGAATAGATTTCTTGAAATCGAGTGTAGCATAATGAAGGTCAGGATATTGCTCAAAACTTTCCATCGTATAGATTACATGGTCTGTATTTTTCGCCTTAGAAATACTGCGTAACATATAGTTACCCGCCATCAATTTTTTGGGAGAAGCAGCGGTGGAAAGACGAGCCTTGTAATACCCGTTCCCTTTGGTCACTTCGTTAAAGCCTTTCAACAACTGTGGCTTGTTCAGGTCAATCACACGCTCCTCCTTATCCAGTTTTACCAAACGATATGAAATCCGGTTCTTACGTCCATTCATCGTCAGATTGACAGGTTCCTTCATGGCATCCGGATCGAATTTCCAAATATCATAACGGTCATAAATTAAAAGGGACTCATCCCGTTCCGTCCATCCGGCAGTTCCATGTGCGTTCGGATAGTCAGGTACATCATTCTCTTCATCCCATGCGAGGAAAGAAGCGGGGGTAGTCAACTGATTTTTTTTCCCGTCTGCCATAGAAAGAGTATACCAACAACTGTCTGTTTCAGCATACCAATACGCATACTTGCCTTGTGGTGAAAGACGGTATCTGCCATAATCCGCCGATGCCAGTAATTTACGGCTGCCATCTTCCAAAGACACTGTGTAATAATCACTGCGTGTCCGCCCTTCCCACATGGAGGACAATGAATAAGGACGCGAAGTGGAAAGCAATGCCAACGGGGCATCTCCTTCATCTCCCAGCAAAATCTGAGACAGCTCCTCATCTGCCAGCTGACAAATACGACCACCATTTATATGATAAACCGCTTGATAGCTTCTTTTCAGCTCTTTCTCCTTATTATAATCCTGTACAGTATATTGCACCGGCTCGTCCCAACTCCACACCTGCACATTGGGACGGTTCTCCGCCAATTGCAACGTATCCTTTTGTCTAGGCTCAGGCGATGTGCCAAAAAACAACCGGGAAGCACTCTTCGAAAATTGTAATTTCCCATGCTCGCTGATTACCCATCCTTTCGGAAAAGCCCGATTGCCACGTGCCGCAACTTCTGTTGCCGGTGCTCCCTGCTGTGACAGCCACAAGCTCATGGCTTTATAACAAGAATCTTTCTGTGCACAATATAAGAAAGCCAAGTTTGCTCCATCTTCATCAAAAGTTACCTGTTTAAACACCCCGTCACCTTCTTTTATCAGCGTCTTCACACCTGTTTCCGTATTCAGAAGATACAATCCCGGCTTTTCCTCTGCTTTATCACCTGCGGTAATATAATAAAGCATTCCGCTTTTCTCCGCAAAGTTGAAAGCTTTCACAGCAGGAGCCTCATACCGGGTACTGAGGTTTGCATTCAACGGTTGGACATACAAAGTCGAGTCTTTCCTTCCCTTCTGAAAAGCAACCCAGTCCGCCTTCTCTGCCAGCCTGAATGTTTTCAGTGAATCAATCACTTCCCTGCCGCCCGAAAGCGAATAAATGACCAATGCATCCATCGGCATCTTTTCTTTCTTCGTTTTCTTTATTTTCAGAGAATCCACTATCATCTTGCCGGGTTTCTGCGACACAACCAAATAGTCGGAAGAAGCCGAGAAAAGAAAACGGTCCGCCCGCGGAAAAGTGGCAAGTTCCTTCCCTTGTGCATCATACAAATTCACCACAGCATCTCCTTCCCAAGGTTCCATCTTGCATGCCACCCACTTTCCATTATCAGAAATAGCTTGCCCGCTGATACGCTGCCAGGCAACTAAATTGTCTACTGTGAGACTTTTCGAGGCTGTCTGCGCCATCACAGGCGACAGATTCCCTATGCATAGGACAAGAGCCAGATACTTTACATGTTTCATATCCATTTTATCGTTACTGATTAGTTCGATTTTTATAAAAGCTTATCTTTCTCATATTCCGTTTTATCTTCGGCCGCAACCAGATTTAATTCCCTGCCGCTCTCTCCATACGAAACCGCATGACGTACTGCAAAATTTTCCAAGAACAAATGGTTCAGCGTAAACAATGCCCCATTCAAGTGCTCATTTCTGACAGAAGGTTTTGTATTCCTACTACGAATCCGAGACATGCATTTACGATGCTGTCCGGGAGTCAAGACACCCGCCATCCATCCACTTTTTAAATAATGCAAATATATAAAAAACGGATAAAAGTCTGATTCTAAACAATAATTTTGTACTTTTACTGTCGCATATAATCCATATACATTCAACACCAAACAATAAAAGCCATGACAGCAAGAAACAAAGTTCTAACCATCATGGGTATCATTATACTTATCGGGATTATCTCAATAGGATTCTTTGTATTTCCAATCGGAATTTCCATGTGCGCCATTACAGGCTTATGCTATGGTTGCAAATATAAAGACAAGTTGTTTATCAGATGGTCATCTGTAGGATTGGTAACAGGTATCGGACTTTCCATTTACACCTGGTGTTTAATCTCGTCAATGTAAAACAGTATAAGTTCAGTAAAAAAAAGAGGGGTTACGACAACCCCTCTATTTCACCATTCACGATATCAATATGCAATGCCTGCGGTTCCTTCGGCAATCCCGGCATACGCATTATTTCTCCGGCAATGACTACCAGCATCTCAGCTCCGGCATTCATCACAATATCTTGTACATGGAATTCAAAATTGTCTACCGCACCGTAAATTTTGGGGTCGGTAGAGAATGAATACTGCGTCTTGGCAATGCAGATAGGGAAATTTCCATATCCCAATTCTACAATATGCTTCAGTTTCTTACGGGCAGCGGCACTATACGTAATAATGCTGGCACCGTATAAATTACAAGCCACCTTCGATATTTTAGTTTCCACACTATCCTCATCATCATAGGCATATTGCAAAGGCTCGGAAGGTTGTTCCTCAATGGTTTTCACAACCAGTTCCGCCAATTCTACTGCCCCTTCGCCACCATCAGTAAAGGCGTTGTTCACTGCAAAGCCCACACCTTTCTTCTCGCAATGGGTACGGATATAATCCACTTCTTCCTCCGAATCATCCCCATAACGGTTAAACGCAACGACAACTGTCTGACCGAAATATCTCAAATTACGCAAATGCTTATCCATATTGGCCACACCCTGCTTCAAAGCTTCCAGATTAGGTTCCTTTATCTTATCCTGTGATACGCCGCCATGCATTTTCAATGCACGGGCAGTCACCACCAAGACGGTCAGTTTAGGTGTGATACCTGCTTTACGGCACTTGATATCATAGAACTTCTCCGCTCCCAGGTCAGCCCCGAATCCGGCTTCGGTAATAGTATAATCACTAAAAGTCATTGCCATCTTGGTTGCCAGAATAGAGTTGCAACCGTGAGCGATATTGGCAAACGGTCCCCCATGAACAAAGGCAGCAGTATGTTCCGTAGTTTGTACCAGATTAGGAGAAAGAGCATCTTTCAAAAGAACTGTAATGGCTCCGGCAACTCCTAAATCTTTTACAGTAAAAGGCTTGTTGTCATACGTAAAACCTAATAAAATATTTTCAATGCGACGACGCAGGTCCTTTTCATCCTTAGCCAGACACAGAATAGCCATAATTTCAGATGCAGGAGTAATATCAAAACCTGACTCCTGGGTAATTCCGTTGGTCTTCGGTCCTAGTCCTGTAACAATATAACGGAGGGAACGGTCGTTCACATCCAACACACGACGCCACAGCACTTCCTTCAATCCGAAACCATTATCACGATTCTGATAAAGGTAATTGTCCAACAAGGCCGAAATCATATTGTGAGCGGAAGTGATGGCATGAAAATCACCTGTAAAATGAAGATTAATCTTATCCATCGGCAACACCTGGGCGTATCCTCCTCCGGCAGCTCCCCCTTTCATTCCGAAACAAGGACCTAGCGACGGCTCGCGCAAGGCAACAATTGTTTTCTTTCCTATTTTATTCAGTCCCAAAGCCAATCCGATGGAAACAGTGGTCTTACCAATACCGGCTTTGGTAGGAGTGATGGCAGTAACTAGAATAAGGTTACTCTGCTGCACCTTTTCTTCGTTTATCTGACTTTCATCCACTTTGGCAATATAGCGCCCGTAATTACTGATGTGCTCTACAGGAATACCGGTTTCCCTAGCCACTTGTTTAATTTTGACCAGCTCAATGCTGCGTGCTATTTCAATGTCCGTTTTCATCTTTTTACTAAATTTAGGCGGCAAAGGTAATATATTTCCTTAACTTTGTTTTGGTTTCAAACAACAAAATAATATAAGGAGTAAGCAAATGAACAATTTTGTATTTTACAGCCCTACCGAGTTTGTATTTGGCAAGGATACAGAAATCCAAACCGGTACTCTTGCTAAAAAGTATAACGCCCGGAAGGCAATGATTGTTTACGGTGGAGGCTCTATTATTCGCAGCGGATTACTGCAACGCATAGAAGATTCTCTGCAACAGGCAGGAGTGGATTATGTAAAATTAGGAGGCGTACAACCTAATCCTACTGACCCGAAAGTTTACGAAGGCATTGAACTGGCGCGCAAAGAAGGCGTGGACTTTATGCTTCCCGTAGGGGGAGGCTCTGTCATTGACACTGCAAAAGCCATTGCGGCAGGAGTGCCCTACGAAGGTGATTTTTGGGATTTCTATATAGGAAAAGCCAAAGTGAAGAAGGCCTTAAAAGTGGGTGTGGTACTTACTATTCCCGCTGCCGGCAGCGAAGGTTCGGGCAATACGGTGATTACCAAACTGGAAGGTCTGCAAAAACTAAGTTTGCGTGTACCGGAATTACTACGGCCTGTTTTTGCTGTGATGAATCCGGAACTGACCTATACTCTCCCCCCCTACCAGACAGCTTGTGGCATTGCCGATATGATGGTACACATTATGGAACGTTATTTTACCAACACTCCCGATGTAGAAATCAGTGACCGGCTGTGTGAAGGGACTTTGATGGCTATCATCAAAGAAGCATATAAAGTGAAGCAGAACCCGAACGATTACGAAGCACGCGCCAATATCATGTGGTGTGGGACAATTGCCCATAACGGTACTTGCGGAGTAGGTTGTGAGGAAGACTGGGCATCACATTTTCTGGAACATGAAATCAGTGCTGTATATAATGTGACACATGGAGCAGGACTAGCAGTAATCGTACCTGCATGGATGACATTCATGGCAGAACACAACCCGAAAAAGATTGCCCGGTTTGCAAACCGCGTTTTCGGAGTTCCCGAGAATGAGGATTTGGAAGAAATGGCACTTGCCGGCATATCACGATTGAAGCATTTTTTCAGATACATGGGCCTGCCGGTCAATTTCAAAGAATTGGGTATAGAACATCCTGATATTGAACTGCTAGTGAAAAAACTGCATGAAAACAAAGGTGAATTAGTAGGTAATTATGTAAAACTGAACAAAGAATACAGTAAAGAGATATTCGAACTAGCCTGCAAATAACCCGCACAGCCCAACTGTTCTAAAATATAGGCATCTGGTTTATCTGCCTTTATTTCATTCAGAACCGTAAAGCTCCTAAAGTATTCTATTTTCCAGGCGCGCCGGCACGAACTACGTTATTCGTGCCAGCCGCATCTGAGATATATAGCACCATTAAGCGACAGACACTTCATGCAACAACTTCCCTCTTACCCATTTATACTCCAACATTTTCCACCTTTTACTTCACTATTTATATGCTTTTTAGCATAAAACGCTAGGTTTTTCCAACCATTTAAAGTAACTTCGCCGGACTTTTTTGGAGAAAAAACAATGTATATATTCCGATCAATTCACGAAATAATAAATACGATTTTTGTAGCTAAAGGGCTATTGGTAGAGATGTTTGAGAAGAGAAAAGTACTTAGTTTTCGATACTCGGACGCACTCGCCCTATTGAAAGAGGATGAAAACCGTTTAAAGATACTCATCGAAAAGGAAATCATACACCAAAACGGAAACTTTGTGGAACTGGATGCCCGATTCCTTGATTTCTTCGAACTGCTGCTGGAAGCGAACGAGGAAATCAACACGGCCACCGTAGAGGAAAACATAGAGTACCTGCACGAACTGATGGACTACTACCTGAAAGAAAAGATCCAGTCGCGCAAGGAAAGTTATGTACGCAATATCAAGATTACCTTTCAGAAACTGGCACGTGTAACGATACGGAACATTATCAACCTTCAACACAATATTGATAATGCTTTCAAACACGAGCCCACATACCAGATAAAAATAGCCAAACTGCAAAATCTGGACAAGAAACGAATCAACATCCAGCGGTTGATAGACTCTACCGAACATCTGATTCTGCATGAAGAACGGGATTTCTTCCGCCAAGCCACTGACGAAGAGCTGACCCGCATCCTGCTCGAACTGCGGCAGGAACTGCAACTATCAGCTCACAGTCTGATTCGTGCCCAGCAGGATATCATCAATTACCTGAACCAAATAAAGAATCAGGTGATACTGGTAGAAAAAATACGAAAAGTAAAATATCTGCAAGATCAGTTCGAGTTACGTGCCCGGAGTAATCTGTCCGAAATAATGGAAAGGGAACGCTCCCTCCTGTTGGAAGGCAATACACAAGCATCGTTCAAACTGTCCCCCAGCTATCTGGCCAGTGACGAAGTGCGTCCCATCATTCTGAAAGTTATCAGCAATCAGAAGTATCGTGAAATTGTACGGAAAAATGAAGCCGGAGCTTTCAGTGAAGAAGACTTGGAAGCACAGGCCATGTACGAAGAAGTGATTAATCTGGACGAAGTGGTAACCGCCTTTGTGCAGTCGGGGGCAGAAGCCCGCTGGAAAGGAGAGCCGGTCAGCGACCTTTTTTCCTTTCTGTTACAATATCATTTCCATCGCGAAGTGGATGAAAAGGAACGTACCACGTTCTTCTGTCAGATTGTCTCACTTTACGAAAACCAACTGGAAATCCGGAACGAGTTCGGACTCCACAATCAATATGAATATGCTAAAATATACCCACTCTGAGAATTATGGATTTAAATATACAAATACCCGATAATACCGCATCCATCTTTGAATACCTGCAAAAAGGACTGTTCATCAGTTCCAACAGCACCAGCGAAGAAGTACGCGATATGTATAATGAAATAGATGAGAACTACGAATCTCTCTATCAGTATTTCTTACAAATAAACTATACACTGGAACGGGGAAACGAATATTTCTTCTTCTCCCGTATAGAACCTAAAGCCACACTGGAGCAAAAAATCATGCGTGCCTATTACTGGATAGATGTGCTCGATTTTTTCAAAACCTACGATGAAACATTCGGTCCCGGATTCCGCTTCCAGCCCGAACAGATATTGGTGGAAACCAACATCAACATGCTGCTCCAAAACAAACTGGACGGTATGCGGAAACACTTCTCGGACAAGGACATCCGCAAGGAAGTGCTGGAAAACATGATACGCCAGCTCACCAAAGACTCGTTCCTGGAACAGGAAAATGAGAAAACCAATACGTATAAAGTGATGAGCGCCTGGCATTATCTGGAAAGACTGATTGAAAGTATCAACATTTACGACGAAACCGAAGATGAGAAACCTGAGTAGAATTATCTTTATCAATAGTGCGAATATCCCTTATTCGGACGATATCTATCTGGACGGAAACGTTCACTTCATCGGTACGCAGGGAGTGGGAAAAAGTACCCTTCTGCGTGCTATCCTTTTCTTTTACAATGCCGACACGCAACGGCTGGGCATTTCGGTGGAAAAGCAGAATTACACGGATTACTATTTTCCCTACTCCAATTCGTATATCGTTTACGAAGTGGCAACAGAGAACGGCGCGTTCTGTATTCTGAGTTTCAAATCGATGAACCGTGTATGTTACCGCTTCATCCACTCTCCTTACCGCAAAGAATTCTTTATAGACGAGAATCGGGTGGCCTATAGCGAGAGCGACCGCGTGCGTGCCGTGCTGGACCAATATGGCATAGAATATTCACGCATCATCTATACCTACGACGAGTATCGGAACATTCTGTATGGAAACAGTACAAGTCCTGAGTTCAGCCGGTACTCGCTGATGGAGAGCAAGCAATACCAGAATATTCCGCGCACTATACAGAACGTGTTGCTGAATTCGAAACTGGATGCTGAATTTATCAAGAAAACAATCATTTCTTCTCTGAATGAAGATGAAACGGCCATCGACCTGAACAGTTACAAGGAGCATCTGAAAAACTTTGAAACCCGTCTGAAGGATATCGAAGAATTTCAGAAACGGGAAACCCGGAAACAGGCTCGGGAAATCACACTGTTATCCCAACAAACGTCCAAACTGCAAGGCGGACTGGTGCAGAATTGCCGCGAACTGGTTGCCGCTTTCCGCAAAGCCGAAAGTATCCTTCCCCAATGGAAAGAGAAACAAGACCGCACGGATGCCGACAAAGGAAAACTGATACGCCGGAAACAGGAGCTTCAGGATGAATCGCGCAAACGCAGCGACAAGTTACAGGAAGCGCTGGCAGTGCTGAACAACGAACTGCAAAAGGCATTAGGCAAAGAAAAGGACTATCAGAACAAGAACATAGAAGAGATTATAGAACGCTCTTCCAAAAAAGAGGAATGGAAGAACCGGCAGGTGGGATTGCTGGAAGAACAACGCATCCTTACCTCACAATATATGGAAATATCCACCAAGTATAAATCGCTGATTCAGGCCTTGGACGAGCAATGGAACAAGATTCATGAAGCGAAAATCAAACAACTGGATACATTAAACAATGCATACAACGAGCGTCTGGAAGAGGCCCGCAAAGAATACCAGCGGTTCACAGATTCCCTTTACCAGGAGTTCGAAAGCCTGTCACAGCAACTCCATCCGCTGAAAGCCGAGAAACTGGGCGAACTGAACGCTATAGATTACCAGATAAAATTATGCAGAAAGGAGGTTTTCTTTGAGGAAGAGCAACAGGAATTGAAAACACGTATCCAAAACTATGCCAACTTTCATACGGAACGGAAAAACCGTATCGCCCAAGCGCAGCTCATCATCAAGGAACTGACCATGACTTGGGAAGAGGAACAGCAGAAACAGTTGAAAGAAAAAGACCTGACCTTGCAAAAACTGCAACAGGAGATGCTGCAACTCCGTCCCCGCATAGACGAATTACAAGCTTTTCTGAACAACAGCAAAGACACCTTGCAAGGCTGGCTGAAAGAAAACAAAAAGGGATGGGAAGAGAATATCGGCAAACTGTGTGATGAGAGCATCTTATGGCAACGGGGGCTTTTTCCGCAAATTACCATTGAGGGGGGAAACTCATTCTATGGCATTTCCATTAATCTAGACAGCATCCACCGCCCCATCAAATCCATAGACGATTATATCGTCGAGAAAGAAAACGGTGAAAAACGTCTGGAAGAAATCACTGCTGCCATGCAACGCCAGCAAACTGAAAGGGAGGAGTTGCAGGAACAGTTGAAACGCAAATACCAACCGCAGATAAAGGAACAAAAAGCCATTATCAGCCAAATAGAGTATGAACTGGAACAATTGGAACGCCAATACCAGCAGGATATGCTCGACTTGGAAGAGTGGAAGAAGAAAGCCAATGAGGAACGGAATGCCAAAATAAACCGATTGGAAAACGAACAGCGCAAACGGGTTGCCGAACTGGACGGTATAAACAGCAAGCTAAAAAACCTGAACAAAGAAAAGACAGAGAAACTGGATAGCCTGAAACTGGAATGGAACAAGCAACAACAGGCTCTTGCCGCCGAAAAAAAGACACAAGCGGAAGTTATCGGGAAGGAAGAAAAAGAAGAACAACGCAGAATTTCCTCCATCAAAACCGAATATGAAGCGGATATGCAGAAAGAGCTTCACTCGCAGGGAGCAGATACCGAACGTCTGCAAGACATAGCCAACCAACTGGCCCAGCTGGAGAAAGAGCTTTCTTTCATTAAGGAGAATGCGACCCTGGTCATCGAATACCAAAAAGACAAACGGGATTTGATAGACCGTATTCCCGGATGGCAACGGGAGCACGATGAACAAAAACGTCTGCTCCAATTGGAACGGGAAACGCTGAGAGTGGAAACATCCTCCCTACAAGAAAAAATAGACCTTCTGAACAAAGAATGGGAAGAAGCGGAAGAAAATGTAAGGGAACTGCAAAAGAACCTGGAGGCTTACAGCAAGATTCCGGCATACGACTGGTATAAACCGCATCAGGATATATTCCGTTCCGAAAACACGCAAACCATGCAGACCACCAAGACCTGTATGGAGCTGATTGACGAACTGACCCGCCAGGCCAACCAATTCACGCAGGTGCAAAGCAAGCTCCGTAAAGAAGTGAACCTTTTCACCGGACATTTTGATGAGGACAACACCTTCAAGTTCCGCGTAAAATTCAACGAGGATTGGGAATATGTACGCTTTGCCGACGAACTGCACGACTTTGTGGAAGAACACCGCATAGACGAGTACATCCGCCGCATCAACAACGAGCATTGGGATACCTTCAAACGTATCAGTATGGACACCTCCATGCTGACTTCATCGGAAGATGATATTCAAGATGTGATCCGTGAAATCAATAAAGGTTTCGCCACCTGCAATTTTGTGGGAGTCATCCAGCGCATTGAAATGAAAGTGGAAGAGAGCAGCAACCGCGTAGTGAATATTCTGCGTGAGATACAGAAATATTACCATGATTACGGCTATGACCTCTCACCGGAAACCAACCTGTTCTCCTCTGCCAAAGAGCAATTGGTGAAAGAAGAGGCTATCACTTTGCTGCGTACCTTTATCAAGGAAATACATGCTTACCGCTATGACAGTATCCGCCTGTATGATTCCTTCGAGTTGCGTTTCCGCATTGTGGAGAACGGCAATGACACCGGATTTATCGAGAAGATAGCCAATGTGGGGTCGGAAGGAACCGACATTCTGGTAAAAGCGATGATAAACATCATGTTGCTGAATGTGTTCAAGGAAGGAGCATCCCGCAAATTCAAAGATTTCAAGTTACACTGCATGATGGATGAAATAGGCAAACTACATCCCAACAACATCAGCGGTATCCTGAAATTCGCCAATGACCGGAACATCATTCTTATCAACGGTTCTCCCACCGAACTGAACCGCGATGCGTATAAGCACGTTTACCTGCTTACCAAAGGAACACAGAACAAGACCCGCATCGCACGGTTAATCTCAGATAAACAGCTATAAAAGCCAGTAATAACAAACTGTATATTTCTATATTATAATGCACAATCTCTCAAAAAAAGATTGTGCATTATTCTTTTTCCGTGAACATTCTCCTTACATGTACCTGCTACGGTTAGGGCGGAGAGCTTGTGAAAGTTCCTCCACCTTTTTTCCACAAAGAAAAGAGCGGCTTCCATTCCTGCAATATTCATATCAGAGTAACCCAAACAACCGGACAAAGAACAAATTTACATCCACTTTTCTCCATACAAAGAGAATAACATTAAACATATTTGTGTAATTTCGCCCGGTAATAAAACTACAAACCAATACGCGCTATGATATTTAACCGGACTGAAAAGGAAGAAAAAGCCTATCTCATGGATATTATTGCTTTATTAGCTGCCAATATCGAACAGATGGATAAGGCCATTGAAGATAAATCCAAAGACGTAATGGAGCACAAACTCTACTTGTGGGAAAATCTGTCCGAACTGGACCGAGCCGAGAAAAGTGCGGTCCGGCAGATAGTCACCCAACAAGTAGCAGCCAGCGAGTCCTTGGCCGAGAAAAAGAAACGTTATCGCAAAATGATGGCCATCCCCTATTTCGGTCGCATCGACTTTCAAGAAAAAGGGCAACCCGAAGTCCTGCCATTATATATAGGTATACACTCATTTTTCAATCCTCCCACCAATGAAAATCTGATACACGACTGGCGTGCCCCCATCTCCAGCATGTTCTATGATTATGAATTAGGAGAAGCACATTTCGACGCCCCCTCGGGAGAAGTGAAAGGTAACATCCGTCTGAAACGCCAGTATCGCATCCGTGACGGAAAAATGGAATTCATGCTGGAAAGTTCACTGAATATTCAAGATGACATCCTTCAGAAGGAATTGAGTGGAAACTCCGATGACCGGATGAAGAATATAGTCGCCACCATCCAACGGGAACAGAATAAAATTATCCGTAATGATACATCGAACACCCTGATTATCCAGGGAGTAGCCGGTTCAGGAAAAACATCCATCGCCTTGCACCGCGTAGCCTATCTGCTATATCGGCACAAAGGGGAAATCACGTCCAATGATATCCTGATCATTTCCCCCAATAAAGTATTTGCCGATTACATCTCGAACGTACTTCCCGAATTGGGAGAAGAAAAAATTGAAGAATGCGGCTTTGAGGAATTAATGCTCAAAATACTGGACAACAAATATAAAATACAAACCTTCTTTGACCAGGTGGCCGAAATACTGGACAAAGAGGAAGAAGATTTTATAGAACGTATCCGATTCAAATCCACCACCGAGTTTATCCAGCAGATGGATAAATACATTCTATATTTGGAACAAAACGCATTTCGGCCAACCGACCTGAAAGCAGGGCGTATCCCTATCCCTGCCGAGTACCTGAAAGAACGTTTCGCGGCATGGCACCGCCTGCCCATGCGCAGCCGTTTCCAACCAATGGCAGAAGAAATTGCCCGCGAACTGACTTTCACCTATCACCAAGAGCCGATGGGAAAAATACAGATACGGCAGTTGGGTAATGAACTGAAAAAGATGTTCAACAATAAAGACCTCGACTTGTACAAGGGATTTTATGACTGGCTGGGAAAACCGGAAATGTTCAAGCAGGGTAAAAACCGGAAATTGGAATATGCGGATGTAGCTCCATTACTTTATTTGAAACTGGCCCTGGAAGATAATAAAACCATGTATGGCATCAAGCATCTGCTGGTAGACGAAATGCAGGACTATACTCCGATACAATACAAAGTTCTGGCTAAATTATTCCCTTGCCGGAAAACAATATTGGGAGATGCAAAGCAATCAGTAAATCCATACAGTTCCACCACCTGCGAACAGATCCAACGTGTACTGGTCGGCTCGGAAGTGATGAAGCTTTGTAAAAGTTATCGCTCCACGTATGAAATCACAGAGTTTGCCCAACGTATTGCCAAGAACGAGGAACTGGAAGCTATAGAGCGTCATGGAGAGGAACCGGCAGTCGCCTTGCTGCCTACTGAAAAGAAAGAGATAGAATGGATAGAAAACCTCATCACCTCTTTCCTGAAAGGAGCTGATGTATCCATGGGTATAATATGCAAAACCGTAAAACAAGCGGACAAGTTGTATGCAGCCATCAATCATTTGTCTGATAAGATCTGTTTGCTGACAGAAGAAAGTGTAGCTTTTGTCAATGGGGTGGTCATTACTACAGCCCACATGGCAAAAGGGCTGGAGTTTGACGAAGTGATTGTTCCATTTGTAACTGATAAAGACTATAGAACAGAGATAGACCGCAGCATGTTATATGTAGCCTGCACCCGTGCCATGCATAAACTTTATATTTCCGCATCGGGTAATATAAGTACATTTCTATCATAAGCATTGACAAAACATCATCCATTGCAGGAATGGAATGAAATCCATCCCTACAGTGGATGGGCAAGTCTGCAAAAGGATATTCCTCCGTAAGGAATGCGTAGCCTTGTAATCTGATTCATCCTTAAAAGCTCTTACCCATATCTCTAAACCTTTCCCGCCGTAGGGTTAAAGATTTTCTTCCTGTTTGTTTTATCTCCGCAAGCCTTTGGAGTTATCTCCATAGCCTTGGGAGTCAACTCCAAAGCTTATGGAGATAACTCCAAAGACTTGGGAGATAGAATACATCCGTATAAAAAGGCTTGATCAAGGAAGAGAAAAGGCTTATGTAACAGCGACGGATGCGATATGTTGTTATTACAAGCCGTTTCCAATGTACGAATCATAAAGACAAAATCTTTTTTTCCCTCTCCAAATCATTTTCATTCAGTTGGGGAGATGGAACCATGCAGGTACGGATACAATCTCCCTCCTGACAAGTATAGTCATAATACTTCTTTTGTAATTCTGTCAACTTATCGAGTGGAACCAGCTCCCCTTTCAATTCCAGGAATTCCTCCATGTCTGTACTGTCTCCTTGCTTTACAAACAAGATACGGCGCGCTATCGGATTCCTGTTGTAATCCAGACTAAGATACAAACCTTTAAGGAACGGCGGAAAATCATACATCGGCAATTGCAGATAAATACTGAACAAAGCCATTTGCGGTGACTCGCGCTCGTTAAAGAAAATATACCCGTTCTGATGATTATTGAATAATCCCACTCCCCGATGCGTTGTATTATAGGCACTCATGTGAGTCACCTTCACATACGTATTGTCTTCGGAAGCCTCTATCAGATAGGGTTCCACTTTAAGGCATTGGCACGAAGAAGAAAGACTATAGCTCAGATAACTTCCGCTATAATTATAAACTTCCTGCACGGAACGTTGCATCTCGGCAGTCATCATCTCCATAAAAGGATTGGTCTTTGCCTCACCATGGGCAGGTTCCAAACTGAAAAGCAACTCTTTGATACTTGCCAAATTGCCCAACAGACGTTTTTTTGACACATTATTGACCTGCGCCAAAGCCAAATCTAATGAATCTTCTTCAGAGTGTCCTTGTTTCAATGAGGTTACATAAGTGGGCAGAACGCTGGAATAAAGAGCAGACAAGACACTGGGAGCCATATCTACATAATCCGCTATCTCCTTCATTTTCAAACCATTGTTACGGAGATATTCTATTCTTCGGTATATTTCTATCAAATCATTCATTGTTCTCTTCTTCTTTATTGAACTTGCAAAATACAAGTTTTTATATGAACATACAATGACATATACATTACATTAATGTTACATCATACAACAGGTGGAATATGAAAAATATTAATCATAAAGATTCATTTTTTCTCTCTCGGAAGGCTCCTACTTTTGCTTCCGGAAACAGCAATCCAAGGACACGAGGAGTGAGGTTCCTACAAAGAAAAGAAACAAAACAATTAGTCAATATCAATTAGTATAATGGAAGCAAAAAGCGAAACAAACAAACAGATATCCAGTTTCCTGTTTATCCTGTGGGCAGGAGGGGCGGCACTACTGTCATACTCACTGGTATATGCCCTGCGCAAACCTTTTACAGCTGCCACCTTTGACGGAATGGATTTCTTCGGGATGGACTATAAAGTAGCCACTACCATCATGCAGATTTTCGGCTACCTTATTTCAAAGTTCTTTGCCATCAAGATTGTTTCAGAATTGAAGCGCGAGGACCGGTTGAAGTTCATGGTATGCTCCGTAGCCCTTGCAGAACTCGCTTTAGTCTTCTTCGGATTACTCCCCCAACCCTTTAATGTGTTTGCCCTATTCTTCAACGGACTGGCATTGGGATGCATGTGGGGAGTCATCTTCAGTTTCATAGAAGGACGCAAAGTTACCGATATATTGGCCAGCTTGCTGGGGGTAAGTATGGCGGTGAGCTCAGGAATGGCTAAATCTATGGGATTGTTTGTAGTCAATACATTTGGTGTCACAGAATTCTGGATGCCCGCCCTGATAGGTGGTTTAGCCTTCCCGCTCCTTATCCTCATGGGGTGGTCGCTCAACAAGTTGCCACAACCCACAGATGAAGACCGCGCCCTCCGTTCGGAACGTGTCACCTTGAACGGAGAGCAACGCAGACAACTGTTCAAAAGTTATATGCCCTTGCTGATCATGCTGTTCTTCGCCAATCTGTTTATCACTATTTTACGTGATATAAAAGAAGATTTTCTGGTCAATATCATTGATGTCAGCACTATTTCTTCCTGGTTGTTCGCACAAGTGGACGGCATGGTGACGCTGATTATTTTGGGAATCTTTGCCATGATGTCGTTAATAAACAGCAACTACAGAGTATTGCAGGTGCTTCTGGCTATGGTTATTGGTGGAGCGGGCACAATCAGCTATCTGGCTTTTAATTATGATGCATTGCAACTGCCTACCCTTTACTGGCTGTTCCTCCAAAGTCTGAGCCTGTACATCGTTTATCTTAGTTTCCAGACTCTGTTCTTCGAGCGCTTCATTGCCTGCTTCAAGATTAAAGGAAATGTGGGATTCTTCATTGCCACCATCGACTTTATCGGATATACAGGAACTGTCTGTGTACTGCTGTTCAAGGAATTTTGCAGCCCGGATATCAATTGGATGGAGTTCTATAACCAGTTCTCGGGATGGGTAGGCATTGTGTGCAGCATTGCATTCATCGGTTCGGTCATCTATCTGATGCAACGGTATAAATTGGAAAGACAGCTGAGAAAAGAAGAAAAAAATAAAAAGATCATCGTTTCACCGATGGCGTTAACCAACTTAAAGGAAACAGCAGAAAACATCTGTAACCCATAACATAAAAATAAAAGTATAACCAAATAAACAACAAACAAGAAGATGAAGAAAATTGAGTGTGTTATTATGGACTGGGCCGGAACGGCTGTAGACTATGGATGCTTCGCTCCGGTAGCCGCTTTCCTGAAAGCTTTTGCCGAGAAAGGACTGACAGTGACAATGGAAGAAGCACGAGGCCCCATGGGTATGACCAAAATAGACCATATCCGTGAATTATTCAAGTTACCAAGTGTGACGGAGCAATTCAAACAAAACTATAACCGCAACTGGACTGAGGAAGATGTGGTATCCATATACAAAGAATTCGAAAAACACTTGTTCGCCTCCCTGGAAGAATATACGACTCCTATTCCCGGTGTAATCGAAGTAATCGAGAAACTGAAAAGGGACGGCATCAAGATAGGTTCCACCACCGGATATACTACTGCCATGATGGACATTGTGCTGCCCGGTGCCGCCGCCCATGGCTATACCACAGACAACTGTGTGACTTCCAACAATCTTCCGGCAGGACGTCCGCAACCCTACATGATTTACCAGAACATGATTGATCTGGCCATACCTTCCGTTCAAAGCGTAATAAAATACGGGGATACGATAGCCGATATCAAAGAAGGTGTGAATGCCGGTGTATGGACTGTCGGTGTGATTCTGGGCAGCAACGAAATGGGACTCACCCAAGAGGAAACCGGAAAACTGCCTGCAGAAGAGTTGAACAGACGCATGGCAGCAGTCAGAAAACGTATGTATATGGCAGGTGCGCATTATGTAGTAAACACCATTGCCGAACTTCCCGAAATTATTGAAATTATTAACCATAAAATGAATTAAACGATTATGAGACCATACTTACTTTTAACCCCCGGCCCTTTAACCACTTCTGAAAGCGTAAAAACAGCCATGATGACCGACTGGTGCACATGGGATGAAGACTACAATGTTCACATCGTAGAGGAAATACGTAAAGGATTGGTACAACTGGCTACACGAAAAACAGATGAGTACACCAGCATCCTGATGCAGGGAAGCGGTACTTATTGCGTAGAGGCGACCTTGGGAAGTGTGATTACGCCCAAACACAAATTATTGATTCTGAGCAACGGTGCATACGGAGAACGCATGGGAAACATTGCAGAATATCATGGAATGAACTATGATATGCTGGCCTTTGATGAAACAGAACAAGTATCTGTGGAGTATGTGGATGATTATCTGGCACACAATGCAGAAATCACGCATGTGGCAGTGGTACATTGCGAAACTACAACCGGTATCCTGAACCCGTTAAAGGAAATAGCCCACATGGTAAAGATGCATGGTAAAAAGCTGATAGTGGATGCTATGAGCAGCTTTGGCGGCGTGCCGTTGGATGTAGAGGAATTAGGCATCGACTTTATGATCAGCAGTGCCAACAAATGTATTCAGGGAGTTCCCGGCTTTGGTTTCATCATTGCACGTAAATCCGAATTACAATATTGTAAAGGAGTATCAAAGAGTCTTTCTCTGGACATCTACGACCAATGGGATGCGATGGAGAAAGGACATGGAAAATGGCGCTTCACCTCGCCTACACATGTAGTGCGTGCCTTTAAACAAGCCATGGACGAACTGGCAGCCGAAGGCGGTGTGGAAGCCCGGCATGCACGCTACTGCCGTAATCACGATGTACTGGTAGAAGGTATGCGGTCACTGGGATTCAAGACCTTACTGAAAGATGAAGTCCAATCCCCTGTCATCACTTCCTTCCTTTATCCTGACAAGGAGTTCGATTTCAAGGAATTCTATCATCAGTTGAAGGAAAAAGGATTCGTCATCTATCCGGGAAAGATTTCCCAGGCAGATACTTTCCGCATCGGGAACATCGGTGATGTGTTCCCCGAAGATTTCAGCAGATTGATTGAAGCTATCAAGACCGTCGCAAAATAAAAAATAAATCTAGCTTTATGGCTCGGGCGCAGTGATTGCGCCCGAATTTGTTTCTACCCTTCTTCCGTTACAAGATCATCTGGAACCGGAGCTGCACGACACTGAAATTCTTATCACTAATCTCCTTTATATGCTTTCCCGGCATCACCCAGCTATAAGCCAGCTTCATCCCTATATGCTTATTCATGTAATAATTCACGCCCAATGAAAAATCCTTTTGAGCCCCTCCCCACACACCGGCTTCCTCATTATTCATATCAAGTATATTAAATCTTCCACACAGCTCCAATGCCCGCCCCACAGGTCTGCCCGGACAAGCCAATGCTTCATCATACCCATATTGCCTGCCTGTCAACAACCAGGAGCATTGCACATATCCGCCATGTCCTGTATAATTTGTGAAATTCTGTTCACGCTTCACCATAGTCCGTATATACTCCCCTTGCAAAAAGAACCTCTGATGAGCGATCATTAATTCCACCCCTTGTTTCAACTGGTACTTTGCATGATCTACCTTGGCGTAAATAAGATTCCGGTTATCAATAGTGCTCACCCCCGGAGATTTATAAATAAACGTATTCTCGTCTTCATCTCCCGGCAATGCACTATCCGGAGTACGATACACCACCGCCGCACCTATGTGTAACAATTTTCCCTCTTCGTTTACAGGACGATACACCAAACGACCGTCTATGGCATATCCTTGTGAAATGTTTTTCACATTACCCAGGTCACTGTCTGTAAAGAAGCCGCCGGAAGCATAATAATGTTTTCCATTGTAGGTATAGGAGGTTCCCATCCGTCTGCCATTGGTCAAAGCCAGCACGATTCCCGGTGACTGGTGAAAACGAAGGTCGTACGTACTGCATAGCATGTCCAAGGTGAAAGGTTCATAAAATTGTCCCACCTGAATAATATGCTTGCCCGAAGTATAAGCAGCAAAGGCATCCTTTATGGAAACCTTATTCCCTACATACCCCACCTCCATTTTCATACTCCAATTCTGATAGGTCGCTTTCACCCCCAACCGCAAGTCATTAAACTCCGTACCGTTACCAAACTGGTTGTCATTCTTTAAATAAACGCCACCATCCATAAGCATCCGTCCGGTCAGTTTACACTTCAAATCCCCGGCAACCGGGTGTTGCGCGCGGGCAACTAAAGCAGCAGAGGGGAATAACAGGCACATCAATGCTTTAACATAAGTCATTCTTCCCATTGTATTCTTTTGTTTTTTACTTTATAACAAATGTAAGAGGAATGACCTATACTAAAAATGAATAACCATTAATTTGATGATGAAGTTATTACGCGCAGAAAGCAAGTAATATTCATTTCATATTTATGTAACAGAATTGTAACTTACATTTCCCAATAACGTTCACAAAGATTCAAGTATTCCATCTCAGGCTTGTTGCCGAACACCAATCCGAAGAAAGAGGTCTTCCTCCGCTTAATCACTTTTACCTGTTCCATTAAATCGCGGGATAAAGGCGGCATCTCGAAATCTGAGATCAATACGATATCCGATTCACGGAAATCATTTCCGTTGATGATATGCGCAGCTTCCCGAAGAGCCGGCTCTATATCCGTTCCACCGTCAAAACGTTTATTCAGAAACTCCGCCAACCTGGGCATATCCCGCCCCAAATCTTCAATCAATAACGATACAGCCTCATCCGAGAAATTGATGACATAACATTTCCGATGGGTTTTCTCCGTCAGTTGCGCTATAGCCAAAATAGCCGATTTGGACAAGATCTCTCTGTTTCCCTGCATGGAGCCGGAAGTATCCACACAGATAATATAGGGTCCTTGCCCCGAAACCTTATGCTTGTCATCCTTTACCGGTTCCGTTTCCTTGGACTGGTAATCGAACAGTTGCAATCTCTTTTCGGCATATCGTTCCATAAATACGGCACGCAGCGCATCATCCGCCAGATAGCAATACTCGACGGGCAGCAAACTGTTCAAATCATTTCCCAAAGTCACCCCTGTTATATCACTATGCGGAGAGTGCCTGATCAGCCTCTTTTTATCTACGCCCGACAAAGAATCGTATTTTTGTTGGTCCCGGTGCTTCTTGCCCAGCAGACGCGCCAATTGCCGGATAGCCGGATTGCGCTTCATCACTGTTTCATACGGAAGCATCCTCCGGTACAAATCAGGATAATTATGAAGCAGCCACTCCATGCGCGACCCCAACAGTTTGTTATCCGACTCCTTTCCTTGCTTCCGGATCAACAAATCAAAACCTTCACATAAACTGTTTATATGCATGTACTGATAGTCATACTCTTTGCGGGTAAGCAACTGATGCCATTTATCCAAAAAGAACTCCTTGGTCCGGGCCCCCTCTCCTCTCAGCAGAGAAGCATTCTCCAGCAAATTGATATAATAGTCAATATTCAGTTCCGCCAGTTCATACCTCTTTTTGAAAGCACCGCGCATCTGCTTCAAGTATTGCAAGAATGCCATATCTGGCAGATGTTCCGAAGAATAGAAAGCCTCCCACTCCGGAGTGTAGCGGGAATAATATTCCTGCAAAGAAGGTGTGGTACGCCGATAGTACATCAACACTTTCTCTTCCAGTTCGCGTTGACGCACCACCCCGTTGCTCACATCCTCCTCGTATGCTTTGAATGTCCTATCTTTCAGTTCCTGAGAATAGATCATCTTCAGATCTCTCAATCTTATATTCCTGGTTCTCTTTTCGGTACGCATCTGCCATTTCGTTCAAATCATTCTTATATCGGTCTATGGTATTCTTCTGGTGGCGAAGCATCCTCTGCATGGAAGCCCGCTGCCTTTCGCTGAGAAACAAATGCTTCTCATAATATTCCGTTTCCGCATCCAGCAGCCCGGACCAATCCTTCTCCACTCTGTCCAACGCTTCGGCCACCGATTTATATTTGGCTCCGAAATCCTCCGGCTCGGGTTCGGGCGGCGGTGGAGGACAATCCTCATAGCACATCAAGTGATATTCATAATTATTGATATAAATGGAACGAAGCCCTTTTTTCAGCGTATATATCTTATTACGCGGAACTTTGGCATGGAGTATGGAATCATATTTCTTCAGAATACAGCAGTTGGCTTTGTACTTGTCCTTATGCAGGTAGAATAATTTACCGGTCTGATCCAGATGTTGATAGTCGGCTGCAAAAATAAGGAGGCGCTCTTTCATCCGGACGCCTTCTACCTGATAATAATAAGTATCGATAACCTGTATGCCCGGATCGTTCACTTCACGCAAACTGTGTTCGGACGATTGTCGGTCTTTCAGTTCTTCAATGTCCTGTTCCAGCCCTTTTATATTCAGCAGATAGCCTTCGGCACTTTTCTGAATGGCAGCATTCACCATCTCCTCTGCCGCCTCCATCTGATCCATCTCACTCCAAAGGCAATAGGACAGCAATGTACAGTCCGAAAGGCGGATAGTGTCCGATCCGTTCAGGAAAGCGGAAGCTTTCAGCAGCTTCACCATTTTCTTCCACCGGCGGTCCGACACATACAGAGGAGACGACACACCCCCCTCATTTTGTATCTGGAGGTTATATTGCTCTATCCGGTCTTTCAAGGCATGAATCACTTCGAAAATAGAGTAATGGATTTTAATGGCAGCCATCTCCTTTTCCCACCGGATGTATTCCTCATCGGTGATCTGCAGTTGCTCGTCCACCACCGGTTCCGTTTCATCCGTAGAGGAAATCATCCGGTCAAATTCTCCCATATCCTCAATGCCTCCCACCAGACAGCGAAGCAGGAAACGGTCCCACAAGGCCTCCAGTCCCTGTCCTTGGGCAGGCAGTTCATTGGAAGCGGCAATCAGCCCTTTCAGAGGAACACGGATGGAAAACTGTCCGTTACGGTATATTTTTTCATTGATAATGGTGAGCAATGCATTCTGAATGGCCGGTCCGGCTTTCCATATCTCGTCCAGGAAAGCAATGGTGGCAGAAGGCAGATAACCATCGACAATACGCTCATACGTATCTTCGTCTTTCAGTTTGGAAATGGAGACAGGACCGAATATTTCGTCCGGCGTACTGAATCGTGACATCAGATATTCAAATGCGGAAGCGTTGCGGAATGCCAGTTTCAGCCGGCGCCCTACCATACTTTTAGCTACTCCCGGAGGGCCTAAAAGGAAAATGCTTTCCCCTGCCACAGCCGAAAGCAGAGCCAGAGCCACAATATGCTCCTTTTCAAAAACCCTTTCATTCAGTTGTTGTAACAGAGATGCTATACGAGGTTTCAATGTATTCATAAAAATTATCGACTAATGATGATCAACTAGTGGTGCATTAACCACCAACCACTCCTTGTTTCTTATGCAAATATCTGAAAAAAGGATGTATTTCTCATTAGAATGTATTTTTTCTTTTTGCAGAATTGCTGTTTTTTCATGATAGATTGGATAAGTTACAGTGACAAGGTTTATATCTTACACAAGCATGTAGTATTTTCTCCACTAAATTGCCTACCTTTGCAACTTCAACAACAAACAATGATTCCAAATGAAAACAAACTTGCTTTCCTCCGATAAAGACCCGATGGGAACTGCCATCGCCGATTATTTCCACCACAACAAAGCAGATAAGTTACGTGTATTTTCCTCACAGTTCGAGGAAGACGAAATACCCGTGAATCAATTATTCCGCCCTTATGACGAAATGCCGGAACTGGAACAGATTGCCTTACAAATGGCCGAAGGAAATATTCTGGACGTAGGAGCCGGAAGCGGCTGCCATGCACTGGCCTTGCAAGAGATGGGAAAAGAGGTATGCGCCATCGACATTTCCCCCCGTTCTGTAGAAGTAATGGAAAAAAGAGGGGTAAGGAATGTCCGTCAGATGAATCTTTTCGATCCGCATTTTCTAGAAACATTCGATACAATCCTCATGCTGATGAACGGATCGGGCATTATCGGGAAGTTGGAAAATATGGCAGCTTTCTTTCAAAAGATGAAACAACTGCTTCGCCCCGGGGGATGTATCTTGATGGATTCCAGTGATCTCCGTTATCTTTTTGAAGATGAGGACGGGAGTTTCCTGATTGATCTGGCAGGAGATTATTATGGCGAAATAGACTTCCGGATGCAATACAAAAATATAAAAGGAGATTCTTTCGACTGGCTTTATGTCGATTTTCAGACACTCAGCCTGTATGCTGCCGGGAATGGATTCGAGGCGGAGCTTATCAAAGAGGGGGAGCACTATGATTATTTAACCCGCCTTCGATGGAAGGGATGACACTTATAGAAAGATTCCGATAAACTTGTTGCATGATATTCAAATTCTTGGGGCAAGATGCTGCGTATCTTGCCCCAAGAAAAAAATCAGGCCATTGAACCGCCTACTATATCCAACAGTTCATTGGTAATTGCCTGTTGGCGGCTCTTATTGTACATCACCGTCAGATCCTGCAACAAATCATTCGCATTGTCTGTAGCAATCTGCATAGCCATAGTGCGGGCGGCATGTTCGGAAGCATTCGAATCCAGTAATACCGTGAACATCTTCATACGGAGTACCTTCGGGAGCAATTCCCCCATCACCACATCTACAGACGGTTCCACAATATAATCGGGTATCCTGCCTTTGTCCTCCTCTTTCTTCTCTTGTGTCAAGTCTATCGGAAGATAGGTTTCACGCGTCAGGACCTGTACTGCTGTAGAACGGAAATGGTTGTACAGCAACTCCACCTTGTCTATGTCACGATGCAGAAAGCGCCTCATCAAGTCCTCTGCCAAGGCGGCAGCTTCCTGATAGGAAGGTTTATCCGCCATATGCTGGAAATCGCCTTCGGCCTTGAATCCCAATTTCTTCACACCTTCCGCTACCTTTCGGCCTACCGGGTACAAAAGCACGTTCTCCATACCCAGGGACTTGTATTCATCCAGAATAACCGTCAGATGCCTGATGATATTTGCATTGAACCCGCCACACAGACTGGTATTGGAGGCAAACACGACGATAGCCACACGCTTCACTTCACGTTTCACAATGAAAGGAGACTCCACCTCACTATCCGCACTCAGAAAATTGGTCAGGATGTGATTCAGCCTTCGTTCGTAAGGAAGCATGTTTTCTATGGCAGCCTGCGCCTTATGCAACTTGGCAGAGGCTACCATCTTCATAGCCGAAGTAATTTTCCGCGTATTATTTACTGAGGCTATTCTTCCTTTTACTTCTTTCAGTGATGCCATGACTATTCGTTCACTTTAAATGGTTGAGCCGTATCAGCTGCTACTTTCTCTATAATTGCAGTTACATCATCATTTATCACACCGCTTGACAATACATCAAGCACATCTTTCTGATGGTCGGCACGCATCATTTCCAGGAATGATTTCTGGAAATCCTGCACCTTATGCAAGGGTACATCACGCAGCAAACTATGTGTACCACAATAAAGGATGGCTATTTGTTCTCCGACGGGCATCGGACTGTACTGCGGCTGTATCAGCAACTGGTTGTTCTTACGTCCCCGGTCGATAGCCATTGCCGTTACAGGATCCATATCACTGCTGAACTTGGAGAAAGCCTCCAGTTCGCGATATTGTGCCTGATCGATCTTCAATGTACCTGCCACCTTCTTCATGCTCTTGATCTGGGCACTACCTCCCACACGGGATACGGAAATACCCACATTGATAGCCGGACGGAAACCCTGGTTGAACAAATCGGTTTCAAGGAATATCTGACCGTCTGTAATGGAAATGACATTGGTTGGAATATACGCGGAAACATCACCTGCCTGTGTTTCGATAATAGGCAATGCAGTCAGTGAACCACCTGCCTTTACCTTGCCTTTCAAACTGGGTGGAAGGTCATTCATCTGTTCGGCCACTTCCTGCTGGTTGATAATCTTCGCCGCACGCTCCAACAATCGTGAATGCAGATAGAAGATATCACCGGGATATGCCTCACGACCGGAGGGACGACGCAGAATCAAGGATACTTCACGATAGGCTACGGCTTGCTTTGACAAGTCATCATACACTACCAAGGCATCCCGGCCGGTGTCACGGAAATACTCTCCGATAGCCGCTCCGGCAAACGGAGCAAAATACTGCAATGCAGCCGGATCGGCAGCAGTGGCAGCTACCACTATGGTATAATCCATCGCACCGCGTTCACGCAGCGTATTCACCAGACTGGCTACAGTAGACCCCTTCTGACCAATAGCTACATAAATGCAATATACAGGTTTTCCCGCTTCATAGTTGGATTTCTGATTCAAAATCGTATCTATAGCGATAGAGGTTTTTCCGGTCTGACGGTCCCCGATAATCAACTCACGTTGTCCACGCCCGATAGGAATCATGGCATCCACAGACTTCAGCCCTGTCTGCAAAGGCTGGTTCACAGGCTGACGGAAGATCACTCCGGGAGCTTTACGCTCCAAAGGCATTTCGCACAATTCCCCGCCAATCTGTCCGCGGCCATCCAATGGTACGCCTAACGGATCGATGACACGCCCTAACATACCTTCGCCCACATTAATAGAAGCAATGCGTTTGGTACGTTTCACCACCATTCCTTCCTTAATCTGATCAGTAGGACCTAGCAATACCGCACCTACATTGTCCTCCTCCAGGTTCATCACGATAGCCATGATACCGTTTTCAAACTCCAGCAACTCATTGGCTTCCGCGTTGCGCAGACCGTAAATACGTGCTACGCCATCGCTCACTTGCAGCACATTCCCCACCTCGTCAAATTGCAGGTGGGTGTCGATGCCTTTCAGCTGCTGAAGTAAAACTTCGGATACTTCGCTGGGTTTTATATTTTCAGACATAATCTTTTTACATTAAAAATTGAAAATTAAAAATTAAAGTCCGACCAGGTATTAACCTTAAATTAAAAACCAAAAGATACAAACTGATATACTTTTACTTTCTAACTTATAATTTTTAATTTTATACTATTCTTCTATTTTTAGCTATAAACTGTTGCTTTACCCGTTTTATCTGGTTAGCTACGCTCGCATCCAATCTGTAAGTTCCGATTTCAAAGATAAAACCACCTTCCAGTTTCGGATCTATTTTGGTTTTGAACTCTACAGTTCCATGAGTTTTCTCTACGACCAATGCCCGTATGCGGTTGACTACCTCTTCCGCTACCGGACAAACAGTCGTGATTTTACCGACGCTGATATTCTTCTGTTTCCGATAAAGGTCAATGTATGACATAATCATAAACTGCAAAAATTTCTCTCTTCTTTCCTCCAGTACCAATTCCACAAAGCGTTTCAATTCTTCGCTCACCTTACCTCCTCCGGCGGCTTCGCAAATCAGTTTCAACTTTGTTTCAGCAGGCAATACAGGATTATCCAATGCCTGTCGAAGTTCGGGGATTCTCGAGAAACTATCTGCCAATATTCCGGCTTCCTCATAAACAATATCCTCTGTCCCCTTTTCGTCGGCATAGGCCAGCAAAGCCTTAGCATAACGCATTGAAATGACTCCTATATACATAACAATCAGTCTTTAGAAACAGTTAATTCATCCAGCAAACGGTCAATCATTTCCATTTGTTCTTTCTCATCATCGAGGTTCTTGCGCAAAACCTTCTCAGCAATGTCGACAGACAGTACAGCTACTTGGCGGCGGATGTCGCTGATAGCGCTGTCTTTTTCTGCCTGAATCTGCTTTTTCGCTTCATCCAGCAGTTTCTGTCCTTCAACCTGAGCCTGTGTTTTGGCTTCCTTCAGAATACGTTCGCGGGTTGCGACCGCTTCATTCAGGATGCGCGCCTGCTCCTCGTGAGCCTTAGCCAATATCATTTCACTGTCTGCTTTAATATTAGCCAATTGCTCATTGGCTTCACGTGCAGCAAGCAGTGACTTGTCTATATATTGTTTTCGCTCATCCACCATTCTGGTGATCACCGGAAAACCGTATTTTGCCAAAATGACAAAAACGATACCGAAAACGATGACCATCCAGAATAACAGACCGCTATCAGGTGTTAATAATGACATGCTAAATTAATTATAAGAACAAAGTTAATAAACAAACAATAATGGCGATCAGGGCCACACCTTCTACCAACGCGGCGATAATAATCATATTCATACGGATATCTCCTGCCGCCTCCGGCTGACGGGCAATTGCCTCCATGGCAGAACCACCGATTTTACCGATACCGATACCTGCACCGATTACTGCAATAGCTGCTCCAAGTGCAGCACCTAATTTCCCTAAACCTGCCGCAGCAGCGGACTGTAATAAAACTGCTAGTAACATAATAGTTTGTTTTTTGAATTAATTATTTAATTTATTTCATTTCTTTTTCTTCACGCATCTCTTCTGTACGGGACAACCCGATAAAGACCGCGGACAACATGGTAAATACGTATGCTTGAATAAATGCGACCAATAATTCCAGCGCAGTCATAAAGATTCCGAATGCCACAGCAACAAATCCCATGGAACCATTGATCAGAGGTCCCATATTCGCCGTAATAAAAATGATGGATATCAAACTGAGAATAGCAGCATGACCGGCCATCATATTGGCAAACAAACGGATCATCAATGCAAATGGCTTCGTAAAGATTCCGAAAATCTCAATAATCGGCATCATCGGGAACGGAGCCTTCAACCACCAAGGAACATCAGGCCATAGAATCTCTTTCCAATATTCCTTGTTCCCCCATAGATTCACAGCCAGGAACGTACAGATAGCCAGCACAAAGGTAACGGCAATATTACCTGTAATATTCGCACCGCCGGGGAAGAAAGGAATCAATCCCATCAGATTATTGATCAGGATAAAGAAGAAAGCCGTCAGCAGATAAGGTGCATAACGCTTATAATCCTTACCGATACAACCCTTTATCACATCATCATTGATTGCCAGGATACAAGCTTCCATCATGCCCACCATTCCTTTAGGAGCTTCCTTTTCTACTGGATGTTTTTTGTACCAACGGGCACAACTCAACACTAGAATCACCAGAATGGCACTATTGACAAACAACCCGGTAACATTCTTTGTAATAGAGATATCCAAAGGTTTTACTTCGTTACCGCTAGCATCCTTTTCCACTATCTTACCTTTATATTCACCGTCTTTAGCAATGTACAGTCCTTCATACTCTCCGTTTCCTTCCTCAAACCTAGAAGAAAGAAAAACGTGCCATCCTGTACTGCTTTTTACGATTACCGGCAGTGGTATAGCTATAGGTGTATCTCCTATGTCAGTGATATGCCATTCATACGAATCACCTATATGTCCGAAAACGATTTCATTTACGTCTACCTGCTGCTCTTTATAGTCAGTTTCCGACTCTTCCCGGGCATTGGCTCCTTGCAGAAAAGCGATCAGCAACATTAAAACCGTTCCTATATATCGTAAACTTCTCATATTACTTATACTTGTACCTATTACTTTTATGTTTTATCTCAAAATGAAAAAAGAAGCGGGTTTCAAAAATCAGAAAGATAATATAGAATACCATGTAAGTTCCTATAAATGACAGTACTTGATGTGCCACCGCCACTGCATAGACGGACATAATCAAGATGCTCAACATCATCTTCGTCACTTTCGCCACCAAGTAAACCGCCACCATTTTTTGCGGACTTACCCGATAACAGCATCCGAACATAAATATGTAAAAGAGGCCGAAAAGATAAAAAAATATCGGTATGGAGGGATACCAGGCAAAATAATACCTAGGCAACAAGGTGTGAAATACCAAGGCTCCTCCCCAACTCAATACAACCATTAATATGGTCAACGATATGATAAATTTTCTCTTTACGGCTAACAAAAACATAATTATGTATTAGATTTCCACACAGGCCGAAACTATATTGTCCCTCACCTCAACGAACCCACTCGATATTCCAATTGATTTCTCCAATTCGTCCTCCGTGTATTTTATCTCGCCTTTTATCAGTGATGATATCAGCGGAGCATGATCATACAGGACAGAAAAAGAGCCTAATTCCCCCGGTAGTGTCACTATTTCCACTTTGCCGTCAAACAAAGTACTTTCCGGAGAAACCACTATCAAATGAAGATCTTCATGATGTTCCATACTTACTTTTATTTCTTATGGCTGGCAGCATCCAGCAACTTCTTTCCCTTTTCTATTGCTTCCTCTATCGTTCCTACATTCAGGAATGCCTGTTCCGGCAAGTAATCCACCTCACCGTCCAAAATCATCTTGAATCCTTTTATCGTATCTTCGATAGAAACCATGACACCCGGCACACCTGTAAACTGTTCGGCTACGGCAAACGGTTGTGAAAGGAACCGCTGCACCCGACGCGCACGGTTTACAGTCTGACGATCTTCATCACTCAATTCGTCCATACCCAAAATAGAAATGATATCTTGCAACTCCTTGTTGCGCTGCAAAATCTGCTTCACACGCTGAGCCACATCATAGTGCTCCTGCCCTACAATCAGCGGATCAAGAATACGTGAGGTTGATTCCAACGGATCTACAGCCGGATAAATACCCAGTTCGGTAATTTTACGGCTCAATACGGTCGTTGCATCCAAGTGAGTAAATGTAGTAGCGGGCGCAGGGTCTGTCAAGTCATCAGCAGGTACATACACAGCCTGTACCGAGGTGATAGAACCATTCTTGGTAGAAGTGATACGTTCCTGCATCTGTCCCATTTCCGTTGCCAGTGTCGGTTGGTACCCCACGGCTGACGGCATACGGCCCAACAAAGCCGAAACCTCGGAACCTGCCTGAGTGAAACGGAATATATTGTCGATAAAGAACAAAATGTCACGTGGTCCGTTGCTGTCACCGTTTTTGCGGTCACGGAAAGATTCGGCAACGGTCAGCCCCGAAAGGGCAATGGAAGAACGCGCGCCGGGAGGCTCGTTCATCTGTCCGTACACCAATGTGGCCTGTGACTTTTCAACTTCATTATAATCTACTTTGGAAAGATCCCAATGACCTTCTTCCATGCTTTTCTTAAATTCTTCTCCGTAGCGGATTACACCAGATTCAATCATTTCACGCAACAGGTCGTTGCCTTCACGTGTACGTTCACCGACTCCGGCAAAAACAGAAAAGCCGTTATGTTTCTTGGCAATGTTGTTAATCAGCTCCATAATAAGCACGGTCTTGCCTACACCGGCCCCCCCAAACAATCCGATTTTACCACCCTTTGAATAAGGTTCCAGCAAATCAATAACCTTGATACCTGTGAAGAGCACTTCCTGCACAGTAGACAATTCATCAAACTTAGGGGGCTCACGGTGAATGGGAAACGCCCCTTCCTTACTCAACGGGCGCATACCGTCCACAGCTTCACCTACTACGTTCATCAACCGGCCTTTAATCTGATTACCAACCGGCATAGTAATAGGATGTCCTGTCGGAATTACTTCCATACCACGTTGCAAACCGTCCGTACTATCCATAGCTACAGTACGCACTGTGTCTTCACCAATGTGTTGTTGAACTTCCACGACTAGAATTCTGCCGTCATTGCGTTTGATAGTCAATGCATCATGAATGCTTGGAAGAAGCAGATCGGTGTCGATGCCTTTGCCCTCAAAATACACATCGACTACCGGTCCGATAACTTGTGAAATATGTCCAATAATCTGTGACATAAGCTTCTATTTACTTTTATTTGATAATTTACCTTTTCTATATTAACAAATATCGCAGGCTTTTTGTTTACCTACCTTTTGCTTTATATGCGCAGCAAAGGTAAAGATTATCTCAGTAGATTGAACTTAAGCTAACATTTTTTACACATCAATACGACATTATTCCACCAAAAGAAGAAAAAAAGAACATTTCCGCTACTTTTTGTGCATTCCTTCACGAGATAACTGTTTACTTAAATTAGCAATTCCCAAAGCAACCACTGCTGTTACCGTAGCTGCATGCTCTTGGTATTCTGGTATATTCTTCGTATAAAGATCACGTTCCGTATGCCATATTTCCCCATAAGAGAAATTATATCCTTTTATGTCTTGTGTATTGAAACCAAAAGTAGGCACTCCTTCCACTGCAAAAACACTGGCATCCGTACCGCCGCTTTGAGTAGGACGTTTAAAGGGTTTCGCTACCTTTACCTCAAACGGATAATCCGCACGGATCTCTTTCACAGGCTTGCACACTTCCACAAAATCATCATACATAGCCTGAGGAACGGAGATTCCCACCGGTGGAGTCGGCCCTCCGTCCCGGTTGAACAGATTGGCAATCTTTCCCAATTCTTTTGCATGAGTCTTGACATATGCTTTTGCACCCAATAATCCAAATTCCTCTCCAGCAAAAGCCACAAACAGTATAGTACGTTTAGGTTTTGCACCGGAAAGTGCAATCATACGGGCAGCCTCCATCATAGGACCAATGCCTGTGCCACAGTCTATACCACCGGTTGCCACATCATAAGAATCAAGATGTCCGCTTATAATAACATATTCATCCGGATATTTAGTGCCCTTAATGGATGCTACGACATTATGATATTTCACAGGACCTAGTTTGAAATGATTACGAATATCAAATTCCAGCCAAAAGTTCCGTCGTTCTTTCACCATCTGTTTAATAATCTTGTATTGATGTTCATCCAACTTGATATCACAGACTTCGGGCAAATTATCAAACGTAGTATGGGGATCATTCAATAAAGCACGATCATACAAAGCACGTAAAGGTACAGGTGCCGACTGAATAAAGCCAAGTGCTCCTGCCTCACACATCTCTTTATAAAATAGTCCCGGCATTTCACGCAAAGGCTTCATGGCATGTTTGGTTCCTTTGCTCCAATTCTCTTCCATCAAGGCAGCATTCTGCTTTTCTATTTCTATATTTTCAGCTTTGATAGCAGCTCTCAACGAATCTCCTTTAGCAGAACGGTCAACAGGCCAACCTACATTTTCACCTGAGATCAACACCCAAGCGCCTTTCAACTGATGTTTCATGCGGTCCAGCTCTTCTTGAGTACGGGGCTCTATCAAAACATGCCCGCGTTGCAGACCTTTAGTACCTGAAGTGTAGGATGGAGTGACAAAATGCAGATCCATTGCCTGATCTCCCCCGATTAAACGTCCGAACCATGGACCACGGTTAAAACCTACCGGCAGTTCTCCAGCTTCTTCCAAGCGTACATCAATACCCCATCGTTTATATTCACGCATCATCCACTCGGCTGCATTCTCATACGCATCCGAGCCTATAACTCTTCCCCCAAAACGATTGGTGAGAATATCCAACTGATGCATCACCCGGTTATCTGTTTGGCCCGTTTCAATGATTTTCTTTACGGCGGCAGGTTGGGCAAAAGTAGTCCCTGCATACAAAGAAGCAGCTATAACAGCTGCCATGCACATTTTGTTCATCATGGTATTTCTGTTTGTTAGTTGTTAACGATTACAAATATATAGCAAATTTTGGAACTTCAACTATTAATTTCCAACAATTTATCAGGAGAAACCGAATATTTTTGAAGTCGTACAATACAAACAGTATTAAAATGAAAGTTTATTCAACTTTCATTTCTTTCTGGCGCACACAACCATGACTAGAGTTTTTATACGAAACTCAAATAAACTCTTCCACCAAATACATCTCGTTGAATAAAACTTGTTGATAATTGGAAGAATCACTCTCCAATAAATTTAACAAAGTATACTCAGCTCCACGTACCCAATACACAAAATCACGATTGGGATGGTAATCCTTCGCAAATTCCAGCAACTGTTGCAAATTAAAATCGGAGGAAATGATACCCGCACCGCTTTTTTCGGCATCATATGCATTACAGTCCTGTTCTATATGGGCAGGAACCATCAGAATAGGCTTGCCTAAATACATGGCCTCGCACACCGATTCAAATCCGGCAGTACTGGCATAAGCCTTGCATCCCGCCATCTGCCTCAAAAATTCCACATCATCCAGTTGATAAAAGCTCAATGTATTATCCACTCTCTTCACCGGTTCCTCCTCCCACTTGTCCCAAAAGAAACGAAGCGGTATCCTGGGATGTTGCCTGTGCCATTTCATTACATTTTCACTGAAACCCGCATTAACCATATAGCCATGTATATAGTCACCGGAATAAGGTTCATGTAAAGTCACTTCCTTACGCAACAAGGGAGGAATCACACGGATATTATTCTGAGGATCATCCTTCATGTAACGAAAAGAAAGAGCCAAACGTTCCTTCGCCCCCAAGCTGGTCAGTACGGTAAAAAACTTCAAAAGAGCCAAGCTTACTTTATCAGCCTTCGGAAATTCAAAACTTTTATGCAAGAACAGATATTGATGTCCTATGCAGATTTGCGGAACAGAGGGACGGAACAGGAAATAAGTCAGTCCGGTCAGCAATTCATAGAAATTGATAACCCTGTCCGCACCACTGGCCTCGATACGCTGACGAATGTAGTTAATGCTATTGATATACACAGGAAGTTTCACTAGATTATACGCTACGCTCCGCATCAAACTCACCCGTTTGTTGGCTGGTGTAGGCAGAAAATTAGGACTGACAAAACGTTTTATGGGAGCATGGATGTTACGATTGAAAAATCCCGGCAAGCGGCGCGAACTACTTTTACCTACCAGTACTTCCACTACTTCGTGACCGTTCCGGCGCAATATTTCCTCCAACGTAATGGCTTGAGTAAGATGTCCTCTCCCCTCACCCTGTACTATAAATAAAAATTTCATGAGGCTGTATGTATTAGGGTAAACTCTTTATTATCTTCATTCTCATCAGCTAGTACATGATGGTATTCCATGATATTCCAATTCCCGTCCGCATCCTCAGTCAGTGCCGAAAGGCTTTCTACCCAATCGCCCGAATTCAGATAATGAATACCATCATAATAGGTATTAGCCGGATGATGGATATGACCACAAATCACTCCGTCACATTTACGTACACGTGCAAACTCCACCAATACTTTCTCAAAGTCCGATATATAGGAAACAGCCGACTTTACTTTTTGTTTGACGGCCTGTGACAGAGAATAATACGGTTTCCCCCGTTTGGTACGATATTGGTTATAAAAGCGGTTCGCCCATAAGAGGAATGTATAACCTGCATCGCCCAACCGGGCTAACCATTTCATCTGTGTGGTAACCCGGTCGAATAGATCGCCATGTGTCACATAATAACGCTTTCCATGTGTTTCAAGGATGTATTCTTTGACGATTTTTACGTTATAGAATGTCATAGGGACCAAGCCGTCCAGGAAATCATCGTGGTTGCCACGCACATAAATTACTTCAGTACCGAAGTTCTCCATCATTTTCATGATAACCTTAAAGAAATCAGTATGTTTTGCTTGCCACCTCTTAGTACCCGCCTTACGCAAATGCCAACCATCTATAATGTCTCCGTTCAATATCAGACGGTCACAATTGACAGATTTCAAAAAGTTACTGACCTCTATTGTTTTAGAATGAGAGGTTCCCAGATGGATATCCGATAAAACCACTGTAGGATAATACGTTCTCAGATGCATATCTTTATTATTAAAACTATGCAAATATCCATGTTATCTGTTACAAGATCGTGTCGGTAAAATTACTATGCTATTAAAATTAATGAAAAGACAGGCCGTTTCTTCATGGAACAAGAAACGGCCTGCAAAGCTTCAGTTTATCATACATAAACCATACTTCAATCTATAACTAACAATTAATTGTCAATATCAATCACATTGAACTGCATATCAAACTTTATCTCCCAACCATTAGAAAGTTTCACTTCATAGTCATGCTTGTCCCTCTCGATCTTGAGCATCTTGGCATCGGGGTAATTCGTAGCAACGTACTTTTTTATTGCTTCAGGAACCACAGCGACAGGTACAGCGCTGTATTTGCAATTCACTTCTGTCCAAATACCTTTTTTATCGAATTCCAGTTTGTCTCCATTAGTAAAAATCACATCATAGCTTTTATCAAACCAGTCTGTTTCCATTTTAGCCATCGCCACCTTATTATCGGGGAAATGAGTTTTGATAAAAGTCTGTGCAGTCTGAGGCAATTGGTTTACTTGAATAGGTTTGTCATCATCCGCCCATACCACTGTTTGCAACGTAAATAAGCACACTAACAATAATAATACCTTTTTCATAATCGTCATTTTTTTTATTTGGTTCTACATTCTGTTTTCTGATGCAAATATGAAGGGAGATTCTGAAAAGAATTTGAAATTCTAAAAAAAACACGATTTTTTTTATTGATTATGAGTGGATGCATAAAGTGTAAAACAATGCTCCCCGCTCTTATATTCATAGCAAAGCCTGAGAGCCTGCATTTTACATATCGTATCTGCTATTGCCAAACCTAGACCGGTAGAGCCTTCTTTTTTCTTTCCTTGATAAAAACGCTCAAAAATACGCCGGGCATCCAGCGGTTGTGCCGCCCCTGTATTGCAGAACATCACACTGTGGGGAGTAATGACAATCCGGATGTGTCCACCGTCCATATTGTGTACAAAAGCATTCTTCAACAAATTGGTAAGCAACACCACTGCCAATGTTTCATTTATCGTAAGATAGAAAACACCTTCTTCCTCTATACTTGTTATGATCTCACGATATTGATACACTTCTTTATAGTCCTCCAGATATTGCCTCAATAATTTATTCACTTCTACTTGGACAGTATCCGTAAATTGACCGTTCTCTATCTTCGAAAGCAATAACAAAGACTTGTTCAGCTTCGTTATATGTTCCAAAGTCTGGTGGGTTTTCATCAACTCCTCCAATTGGCTTTCTGAAAGATTTTCATCCTCCATCAGCATCTCCAACCGATTACGACAAATAGCCAGTGGTGTCTGCATCTCATGAGATGCATTACCAATAAATTGTTTTTGCTGTTCGAACATCTGCTCACTGCGCTCTGCATAACGAACAGCCGCTTCATTTAATTTTCTGAATTCTGAAACCCGGGTATTATTTTGTAAAGGCTCGTTTACCTTACCGATACGATATTTATCCAACCAATGAAGCAATACATAAAGAGGACGCATATTCCGATAAAACACCCACACATTAATAACAATTATAGTCAATAATAAAGCGATATAAAGAAAAATAATCCAACCTGCCATAGCATCTTTCAAATCTTCTTTTTCTATAGAAGGAATCGCTACCGTCAATTCAAAAAACTTTTCGCCATCATCCTTAAAAATGGTCGTAAGGATTCGTGCAGGTTCAGTTTCATCTTTTTCAGGAATATAAACCATAGAATCTTTATAAATGATATCATCACAAGATCCTGCATATTCCTTCGTCACTTCACGCAGGAAATACTGATTGTTGGAAGCTGTATTTTTAGAAGGAAGCTCCTCTCCCGCCAATGCACGTATGATGATAATTTCCGAATAATCCTCCAATGAGTCATCCACTTCATCATTCACCTCATCCATTACAGCAAAATAGAAAAGGATGGCCCAGCCGGTCAATAAAACCGACAACACCAACGATATACGGATAATGATATAATAAATCAGTTTCATTTATTCCACTACCATTTTATATCCAAAACCATAAACAGCCTTCAGTTCAGGAGTAGCTCCAGCCTCTTTCAATCTCTTTCGTAAATTCTTGATTTGGGCATAGATAAAATCAAAATTATCGACTTGATCTATATGGTCGCCCCATACGGATTCGGCAAGTGTGCTTTTATTAACCAATCTGCCGGGACGGTTCATAAAATAAACCAGAATATCATATTCCTTACGGTTCAGTTCAAGCTTCTTTCCAGCTACGGTCACCCCATATTTATCGGGAAAAATTTCTATATTTCCGTATTTGATACTATTTTCCCCACCTTGCTGATGACGGCGTATCACACTTTTGATACGTGCATTCAGTTCCACCAAATGAAAAGGTTTAGGCAGATAATCATCAGCTCCGAGCTCCAATCCTAGTACTTTGTCTTCTATAGAGTCTTTGGCTGAAAGGATGATCACATTTTCCCGTTTATGCATTTCTTTCAACTTTTCCAACAAATCCAGGCCACTGCCATCCGGCAACATAATATCCAGCAAAATGCAGTCATAATCATAATCCTCTATCTTTTGTAATGCGGTACGGTAATCGGCAGCAATTTCCACCACATAACGCTCCTTTTCCAATGAGCGCTGAGTCACTTCACGCAAATTAGCATCGTCTTCTACTAATAGTATTTTCATAAGTCCTACTTTTGGTTCTTAAAGACAAAGAAACAAGATAATTCTGAAAAAACACTGAAATAAGAAAAAAAACGAAGAAACCATACAATTTTTTCCATCACCCAACTAATAAACAACAAATATCAAACTAAAAACCGTTATCAACTATACAATCAGCCCCCTGCATCTACCACAACAAGACGCAAGGGGCCACACACAACTCTCTCTAATCAAACCCTAATTATTTGATTTCCATTTGAGAAAAATCCATTTGGCTCAAGCCTACTGGTGACGGTGTTTCTTTTAAATCAAAAGAGACTTCCTTTTCACCATTTTTAGCCGAGTTTATTTTTACCTTTATACCCTTTGTTTCCGATGTTATTTCCAAAGAATTCAAATTAAAGGATACCGCACCGTTTCTCCAATAACCAGTAGTATCAGCATACGTATTGTAACGATATTCTAAATGAATATAGCCATCCTGATCGGGCGTAATTGTAGTGTTCTTTACCAAACTAACCAAATGTTTCACTTTAGAAGGCATGTTCTGATTAAAAATAATATTCAAATAACCGCCACTAATCCACATATTACCTTCAAATATATCTACAGGATCATTTCCAAATTCTTCTTCATTCTCTGCTGTCAGCTCCTCTATAGGTTTAGTTAGAATTTCCTTTATACTCAACACTTTGACTGAGCAATCATATCCTTCCGGATAATTATCATACAAAGGATTGAAATAAAGAATAACCCGTTGTCCATCTATCGGGGAATACCAAAAATAATCAGTCGTTGCAGGCCAGATTTGTCCCCATCTGTCACCTGTAAAGTCATAAACATGGGCACCTTTCACATTTACAGTAGCCCAATCCACTGCCACATCACCAAGAGAGTAACCATCATCATCATCACATGATTGGAAAGTGACTCCCATAACTGCCAGGAATGCTAATAATAAAAGGTTCAACTTTTTCATAACTATAATGTATTAATCTATTTTCTACTCTTAAAAGTAAGAAAGAGATCGAATACTGCATATCATCCATTAATATTAACTTATTTTCAGTAAAAGTCTTGTAGAAAAACCAGATTCATCAAGGAAATAATAGAAACTTCCCGATTCGTCACGAACCGGGAAGCTTAAAACTGAGTTATATACAGATTTTCCCATTCAGGGGGAACATGGCTTTTCAGCCTTGTTTTGTTAAGGCAAATGGTTATATATTTTAAAGTTTAGTTTTTAGTGTATTATATTAATTTACATAACAAAAAATATGCCATGGGGCACATCGGCATCCAATACTCTAAAAATCAACAAAATAACCATTATTTCATTTTTCACATTATGTAGAAATACCACAATTTCATTCCACAATTTTGTAGAATTAATCCCCGTTTTTAAAATATATCTTTATCTTTGTAGAATTGATTACTCACTAAACAATATAATTACTATGAAAAAAAGACATTACGGAATGCTTTCATTGGCACTTACTTCATGCTTGGCTGTTCATGCGGAAAACAAAAATCAAAATACAGACAAGCCCAATGTTATCTTCATCTATGCTGATGATTTAGGATATGGTGACTTGGAGTGTTATGGAGCAAAAAACGTACAAACTCCAAATGTCAACCGTCTGGCATCCGAAGGGATACGATTTATCAACGCACACGCCACCGCCGCTACCAGTACCCCATCCAGATATTCCATGCTGACCGGAGAATATGCATGGCGTAAACCCGGAACAGATGTAGCTGCCGGCAATGCAGGAATGATTATACGTCCCGAGCAATATACTATGGCAGATATGTTTAAAAGCTCCGGATATGCCACAGGAGCATTTGGCAAATGGCATTTAGGATTAGGTGATAAAACTGCACAACAAGACTGGAATGCTCCTCTCTCCGCTTCTCTAGGTGATTTGGGGTTTGACTATTCTTATATCATGGCAGCCACAGCCGACCGGGTTCCCTGTGTATTTATCGAGAATGGCCAAGTAGCCAATTATGATCCTTCAGCTCCGATAGAAGTAAGCTATATAAAAAATTTCCCCGGTGAACCTACCGGAAAAGACAACCCTGAACTTTTATATAATCTGAAACCGAGCCACGGTCATGATATGTCTATCGTGAACGGCATCAGCCGAATCGGTTATATGAAAGGAGGTGGCAAAGCATTATGGAAAGATGAAAATATAGCCGATTCCATTACCGCACATGCAGTTGATTTTATCAAACAACATAAAGACGAGCCTTTCTTTATGTATTTCGCCACTAATGATGTGCATGTTCCCCGTTTTCCACACAATCGCTTCCGTGGTAAAAACAAGATGGGACTGCGCGGTGATGCTATCGCACAATTTGACTGGAGTGTAGGTCAGTTACTCGAAGCCCTCGATAAAATGGGATTGACCCAGAACACATTAATTATTCTTTCCAGCGACAATGGACCGGTAGTAGACGACGGATATGATGACAAGGCAGAAGAGCTACTGAACGGGCACGAACCTGCCGGTAACCTGAGAGGTGGAAAATACAGTGCATTTGAAGGGGGTACCCGTGTTCCTGTAATTGTACACTGGCCTAAAGCCATCAACAAGCCGGAAGTCAGCGATGTGCTTATTTCACAAATAGACTGGCTGGCATCACTAGCTTCTTTGGTAGATGCCCGTATTCCGAAAGGAAGTGCTCCCGACAGCTACAACCGGTTAGCAAATTTATTAGGACAAGACAAAACAGACCGCCCATGGGTTATTGAACAGGCATCCAATCACACCCTATCCGTGCGTACTAAAGATTGGAAATTTATTGAAGGCAGCGATGGTCCTAAAATGATTCCATGGGGTCCGAAAATTGAAACTGGTTATTTAGGTATTCCCCAGTTATATGATATGAAACAAGCAGGTGAAAAGGTGAATTTAGCGACTGAACATCCCGAAAAAGTATTCGAATTACAACAAATATTGAGAAAAGTACGAGATAAAAGTATTCAGATGAAGTAACATGCTGAATACACACCAACCCAATGTTTCCAAAAGGGTGAATCA
Organism: Phocaeicola sp. GP0067; assembly: GCF_031119655.1. Lineage (NCBI taxonomy): Bacteria > Pseudomonadati > Bacteroidota > Bacteroidia > Bacteroidales > Bacteroidaceae > Phocaeicola > Phocaeicola sp. GP0067. Next base: position 101,802 of record NZ_JAVHZY010000007.1, on the reverse strand, counting down.
AGACAAAAGAATCACATAAAGGGTCTTGAATTCACCCTCTTTTTTAATCAAGAAAATTTCAATATGGTCCTCATTTCAAAAGAACCAATCCTTATAGACAAAGATCCTTTTCTTTAAAGTCAAAGTATTTATAACAAAACACCTTGAACACTTTCACAAGAATGGGTTACACACAAAAACTCTCAAAGATACAAGATACGTTTTTCCACTTTACCCATAAAAAAGAAATCTCAATTTATTTCTTTATTTTCCCTTCATTCACCAGTTCAGACAGCGCCCTGGCCAATGACGGACGAGTAACTCCCAGCTTCTGCGCCACCTCCTGCTGATTATGAATAACAGAATGTGTTTCTAGATATTTCAACAAACGAGTCTTTAAATTCAACAAAGCAAACTCATTCAATTTCCTGCTTAAAAAGACACTCCTGTCCGAAATATCCTTCAAAAAATTCTGCATCATCAATGGATGCAAACGCATAAATTCTAAAAATCTTTCTTTACCTATTACAAAAACCTCACAAGGTCCTATTGCCTCTACATTAACGGGAAAACGATTTTCAGTGGCAAAAATAAAAGCCGAAGCCAGCAAGTTAGGAGCTCCAATTTCTTCTACCGTCAGTTCTTTCCCTTCATCATTTATCATTCCCGCCCGTACACTTCCCGATGCAAGAATGTACAGCCCTTTACATAAGTCACCTTGCCGGGCAATGATATCACCCGGTTCAAAGTGCTTCAAACTATTCGGAAGTCCGAATAGGAAAGCAACCAATTCTTCCTCTTTCATTCCCCGGAAAGGAGCCATCTGCAATAATCCTGTCAGTTCCATCCTACTTTCTTTTAACTGTTATTTGTATCCGCTGTAACATATGGTACAACTTAAAAGACGAAAACCGTCTACTTTTGCACAAAAGTAATAGAAATCATTAAAATGAAAAAAGATATGGAGAATAACATGTTTTGTTTCCAATGTCAGGAAACGGCCAAAGGTTTCGGTTGCACCTTAAAAGGTGTTTGTGGAAAAAATGCAACTACAGCACGTACCATGGATTTATTGCTCTTTGTAGTACGAGGAATTTCTGTTGTGGCGGATCAATTGCGCCAGCATTCCCTCCCCGTTGAAAAAGAAGTGGACAATTTCATTGTAGACGCCTTATTCTGTACCATTACCAATGCCAATTTCGATGACGAAAGCATTACGAAACGCATTGACAAAGGATTAGCAATACGTGATGACCTTAAGCATCAAGCCTCTGCCAAGGATATTCCTCTGCCGGAAACCGATGAGTTAAATTGGAAAGGCAGTCACGATGAATATGATGCAAAAGCCGCAACAGTCGGAGTTTTACGTGAACAAAACGAGGATCTACGCTCTTTAAAAGAACTGATTATGTATGGTCTGAAAGGAATGGCTGCTTATCTGGAACATGCCATGAGGTTAGGACATAATGACGAAAGTATTCATCGTTTCATGCAGAACACCATCGCACAAATTACAACAAAATCTTTATCGGCGGATGAACTGACTGTATTAGCACTGAAAACAGGTGAAATAGGCGTTCGAACAATGGCTTTGCTCGACAAGGCAAACACTTCCAGTTATGGTAATCCGGAAATTACCCATGTAAATATAGGAACAGGTACCCGCCCCGGTATTCTGATAAGCGGACATGACCTGCATGATCTGGAAGAATTGTTGGAACAAACCAAAGACAGTGGCGTGGACGTATATACTCACGGTGAAATGCTTCCTGCACATTACTATCCGGCATTTAAAAAATATACACATTTTGCAGGAAACTATGGAAATGCCTGGTGGAAACAACGGGAGGAGTTTACCTCGTTCAATGGTCCTATCCTGTTCACAACCAACTGCATCGTTCCCCCTCTGCCCAATGCCACTTATAAAGAACGCATGTTTACCACTAATTCTACCGGATATCCCGGCTGCAAGCATATTACAGCAGACGAGAAAGGACATAAGGACTATACTGAAATTATAGAAACAGCCAAACAATGTGCCGCACCGACAGAAATAGAACATGGAGAAATCGTTGGTGGTTTTGCCCATAATCAGGTATTACAACTAGCAGACAAGGTCGTAGAAGCGGTAAAGAGCGGAGCTATCCGTAAGTTCATCGTCATGGCAGGTTGTGACGGACGTATGCGCAGTCGTGATTACTACACCACTTTTGCCGAGATGCTCCCCAAAGACACAGTCATTTTGACTGCGGGATGTGCTAAATATCGTTATAACAAACTAGGGTTAGGTGACATTAATGGCATTCCGCGTGTTTTAGATGCAGGACAATGTAACGATAGCTATTCATTGGCAGTCATCGCCCTCAAACTGAAGGAAGTATTCGGGCTACATGACATCAATGAACTGCCCATTATTTACAATATCGCCTGGTATGAACAGAAAGCGGTAATCGTATTGCTGGCATTACTCAGTTTGGGAATAAAAGAGATTCATCTCGGTCCCACCTTACCCGCATTCCTCTCGCCCAACGTGACGAAAGTACTGGTCGAAAACTTTGGAGTAAGCGGTATCGGTACAGTAGAAAGTGATATGAGAAAATGGGGATTAACGAACGAATAAACGGAATAATTATGAAACAGAAAAATTACCATTCATGTACAGTCGGACAAATTGTAGCCGGCAACTTTGATACAACCAAAGTATTCTCCCGTTACCATATTGATTTTTGCTGCCATGGCAATACTCCGTTTGCAGAAGCCTGCCGGAACCGTGGTATTGATCCCGAAGCAGTAGCACATGAATTAAATGAATTACAAGAGAATACGGTTAGTAATGCTCCTGACTTTGCCGGATGGCCCATCGATTTATTAATAGACTATGTATTGAAAATACACCATCGGGGAATCCGTGCCAAAGGTCCGCAAATAGAAGCATTATTAACCAAAGTAACCGAAGCGCATTCAAAGAATCATCCAGAGTTACTGCAAGTCCAGGCACTGTTCCGCGACTCGCTTCTTGATTTGGAAAATCATTTATCAAAAGAAGAGAATGTATTATTTCCTTATGTTTATGAAATGTTCCAAGCCAAAGAGGAAGGCTTGAAAGTAGCTAAATTCCATTGCGGCACCATTCTGTATCCCATCGAAGTGATGGAAGATGAACATAATCACGAAGGAGAACGTTTTGAAAAAATCTCTTCATTAACCAACGGATTCACCGCCCCTGAAGATGCTTGTGCCAGCTTCCGCTTGGTTTTACAACAATTGAAACAATTTGAAGAGGCATTACATGAACATATCCACCTGGAAAACAATATCATTTTTCCCAGAGCATTAGAATTGGAAAAGAAGGAAGCCATCTGATAACTACACCATGACACTTCCATTTACAAAAGTGCCCAAAGTGAAATAATGCACAAATCACTTTGGGCATCTTCATGTATTATAACCCACGCTCCACTATATAATCTTGTCCCTGTTCTGTCATCAAGTCATATTCATACACCTTATACAAAGCAGGATATTGCGGGTTTATCTCCTTGGTAACCAAAGGCTCTTTGATCTCTGCCTGCATATAATATTCATTCGGATTCTTACCTTTTGCCTCTTTTAATCCAACCCCACGCAAAGGAACATACGAACGTAAACGCAAATTACCTCCCAAACGGGAATGAATCTTCGCTTTATCCAGCTGCACGCCATTCCAGTTCATATCCACCACAAATCCTCCACGGGCAACCAGTCCTTGCACACTTCCTGTGGCCCAGGCATCCGGAAGAGCCGGAAGCAAATGTACAGCTCCGTCATGGCTCTGCAACAACATTTCAGCCACACCGGCAGTGTAGCCAAAATTACCGTCAATCTGAAAAGGCGGATGAGCATCAAACAGATTAGGATAAGTCCGTCCTTGCGGATAAGCCTCTTTCACTTCATCCCCAGGCAGCAGCTTCAACATATTATTAATAATCCAGAACGCATGATTACCGTCCAGCAAACGGGCCCACAGATTAACTTTCCAGCCAATGGACCAACCGGTAGCTTCGTCGCCACGCTGTAACAACGTGTTTTTAGCTGCCTGGAAAAGCAAAGGATGGGTGTAAGGAGATATCTGATTACTAGGGAACAATCCATATACATGAGAAATATGGCGATGCTTGTCATTCGGATTATCCAAGTCTTCCAGCCATTCCTGTAACTGATTGTATTTCCCGATCTGCATCGGGGCCAGACGATTTAACATAGACTGCAAAGAATCTTGATAAGAAGCGGACATTTTTAGAATTCTTGACGCATGCAATGCATTGCTAAGCACATCGAAAATTATCTGATTATCCATCGTACAACCTGCCACAATCGTTGAAGCTTTTTTAGTATCCTCTCCCGAAGGTCCATGTTCCGGAGACATGGACGGAGCAGTCACCATCCAACCGTATTCAGGATGTTCAGTCAAATAATCAAGATAAAAATCAGCAGCTCCTTTCAATGCCGGATAGGCTTCGGAAAGAAACAGCTTGTCCCCACTATATAAATAATGCTGCCACAAGTGGGTAGTCAACCAAGCACCTCCCATGGGCCATGTACCATAAAACGCCTTATCCACCGGACCGGTGGCACGCCATATATCTGTATTGTGATGAGCCACCCATCCGTTGCATCCATACATAGTCCGTGCCGTTTCCCTGCCGGTAACTGACAATTCTTTCACCATTTCGAACAAGGGCTGGTGCGTTTCACTCAGATTGGTCACTTCAGCCGGCCAGTAATTCATTTCCGTATTAATATTGATGGTATATTTTCCATCCCATGGAGCAGCCAGTTTATTATTCCATATACCTTGCAAATTGGCAGGCTGACCTCCCGGCTGGGAGGAGGAAATAAGCAAATAACGTCCATACTGAAAAAGCAACACCGCCAAAGAAACATCCTTACCCTCATTGAACAGTTCGATGCGTTTGACAGTTTCCAGCTTAGCCCGCTCACTGGTTCCCAAATCCAATCTTACACGGTCAAACTGCTCTTTATAAAGAGCTATATGCTCCTGTAAAACCTGACTATAAGGGCGTCCCAATGCCAGAGACAGATATCCGGACGCTTTTTTACTCTCATTGCCACTTATATCGTGATAATTAATAAAATTCGTACCCGATGAAACATACAGAGTAACACTGTCCGCTCCTTCCACTGTAATGTTTTGGTCATCAATTTTCACCTTACCCCCATCCACATCAGCCTGTGTCTGTGTTTCCATACGAATCAATCCTTTCACTCCCTCATGATCCCTACCCTTTCCGGTCAGAACCAATTTCTTTCCTTTCCTGCTGACTTTATGCTCCAATGGCGACACATATCCGACCTTAAAATTCAGTTTCCCCGGCCGGTCTGCTGTCAAACGGACCACTACCACCTTATCAGGAAATGATGCAAAAACTTCACGTTGAAAAGTCACGCCATCCACTTTGTAACGGGTAGTAGCCACCGCACGTTCCAAATCCAGATCACGATAATAATCGGTAACCTTTTCATGTCCGGGGGTTTCTATAATCAAACTGCCGATTGTCTGATAGGGCATACCATGCTTTCCGGCATAAAAGTTTTCTTGAATCAAGTTCTGAGCCTCCATGTTTTTTCCGGCGAAAATCAGTTCACGCACTTGGGGCAGACTTTCCAATGCTTCCGGTTTGTCATTCCGGTAGGGACTGCCTCCCCACATGGTTTCATCGTTTAGTTGAAGTTCTTCACGGGCCGTTCCGCCATATACCATCGCTCCCATCCGGGAATTGCCGACCGGAAGCGCTTCCACCCACGTTCCGGCAGGTTGCTTATACCACAATTTCAGATCACCAGCCTGAATAGATAACGAAAAAGACAATAAAATGCCTGCTAATAATGAATAAGTTTTCATGGTTAATAGATATTGTATAATGTACAAATATAATTCTATTAACCATACAAACGAAAAGACAGAAGCATTTTATTGTCTAAAAAACAATTATGATAAAGAAAAGACCAAATATTACACCTCCTCCCTATCTGATAACCGGAATCACATAATCGTATTTTCTCAATATTTCCGTTACAGGAGACAGTGGAAGCAAGTCAGGGCGGGGAGATATAAAAGACTTGCTGCCGATAGCCGAGCAATGCCAGGAAGTGGGATTCACGGGAACACCGGGAGAAGTTCGGAACGGCATATTCAACGGCAACAGTAAAGAGGAATCCGCAGAAGAAAGGAAAGTTCCGGTTGTGCATTGACGGAATGCCTATACTTGAATGGTTCAAGATGAAATTTAAAGAGCTTAAGGAAAAGCTGGGTGTAGGCCACACTCCAAAAAAGAAAAACAGGCCCCAAAGAGAGTTGAGAATATAATTCTTTGGTAGAAAATAAAAATGTAATTCTAATTGTTAATGAATTGCACTTTGAGTATTTTTGTAAATACTTTGTTTCACTGATAAATAAACCAAGATGAAAACTATATTTTTATGTTTCTTCTGTCTTTTCACTATCGGATGTACGCATCAGTCCAGTCAAGAAAACTGTGTAGAAATCGGCAGTGCGGATGCAATCTGCGTAAGCACCGATACTTTAGGGAAAACAGTACGCATGAATATGCTACATGGGCATTATACCACTGAAAGTGAAGAAGTGTTCGCTATTGTCCTCAATCCTCAGAAACTTCCACTTAGTTATGGCAGAAGATGGATTTTAGAAAGATGGGAAAATAATCAATGGGTAAGGCTTTGGACGAAAAAGCCCACAGGTTTTTTTGATGACGAAATTATACCGATTACCCCACCTATATATTATTGTTTCAGTTTTCCTATTAAATACTATAAAACAACTCCCGGCAAATATCGTATTTCCATATCACTGTGGAATGATATGGAGAAAATAAACCTCAATGCTGAATTTGAAATAGAATAAACATCTCTTTCACTAAACAATTCAATGTTATGAAAACAAAAATATGGGTAGGAGTTCTATTTTACTCTTTTTTGGGATGTGCGAATAAGGCACCAAAATCAAATCTTACAAGCAAATTAGACTCTACAGGTGAAGCTGTCTATTTTATAGAAGATACTGTTGTTGACCAATCTGCAGGCTTGCAAGTCATTGAAGCCTTAAGCAGGGTCTATGGAAATGATCCGAATTCTATAGGAGGTTTCATCGGTAGCCCGCGTTGCCCTTCTTTCTTGGAAGGTATGTTCTTTGACGGTTCCACGTTGGTTTTTCAGGTAAGAGGTGACACAGCGCATGCAAGGCGAATTTTGGAATCTACTGCCGGTAGCAAAGCTTTTCGACTGGAGCAAGTTACTGAAAGTAATTATTCACAGCAACAACTTATGAGCATCGTAGACGAGTTGAACCAGCGGTTTGACACATTGACAGACAAGAAGCTGAAAAATAATATGACCAGTTGGGGTGTAGGATTACGGAATGTTGAAGTCAGGTTTATTCTCAACACTCCCGAAGCCCGACAAGCATTCCGGGAAAAACTCATGGATTCTCCCGCCATTCGTTTTGAAGGACCGGAACAGCCGATAATCGATGAACGCATTGGTATAACTGATACGCTCGGTATTTCCCTGCATCCGGAATATTCCGTTTACTCCACTGAGGCATCCACAGCTTCCTTTGTTTTGCTAAATCAAGGAAACAAGAACATAATGTGTGGCGAGCATTATTTCATTACTTATGAAGACGAGAATGGCACTTGGCGTGCATTGCCCATCAATGACGCTGCCATAGATATAGGTTATATGGTACTTCCCGGTGGGCATCATTTGTTTACAGCAAATCTTTATCCCGAAGTTCACTCCAATAAACCGGGACGTTACCGTTTTTTCTATGAAGTCATGCTTGATGCTGATACCCCATTGCGTCATGACATATTGATGATGACCGAATTTCGATTGACAGACAACAAAGAAGCTGTAAAACGGGCAATTAAAATGAATATCCCTAAGGAACCGGAAGGGTATGGTATCAGATACGTTCCCGTTCAAGAAGAATCTGCTAAAGAAAATACAACTTTTAAGTAGTTTAATGGATAGCAACATGAAATATTTACTCTTTATATTATTAATACTATTTTGCTCTTGTTATTCCGGCTCTTCCAAGAAAGGGCAAAAAGACAAAAGGGATAGTATTTGTTTGCAAAAAGAACTATATGCTTTACATAAGTATGTGGATAGCATTATTAAAACTGACACCATTTTGCAACAACGCTTTCATTGTTTTGGAGCTGGGCTAACCAAAGATAAAATATCTATTGACTGGAGAACAAACTCCAAAGGGGATTTCGGTTATAAAATCTCAACTCGCTATTGTTGTATCACATGTAAAAAAGAGCTATTTTTCCATGCGAATTCACTCTTTTTTACTTAACTTTGCACAGAAAAGGAACAAAATAATACAACAATGGACGTTAGAGAATCTTTTTGAAAGATTAAAAGCAACAATCATGCGTAATGATTTCTTGCGGACGATTATTATTATCGGATTAATAGCTTTGGCTTGTCTGATAATTTACACAGTAGGAAAATGTACAGGCAAATTCTTTGCAACGATATAAGTATAATAGTAAATATAGAAAAATTAATATGATTATGACAGACAAAAAAATTTAGAGTATTAAACCTTGTATTATTCTCATTCATACTCTTGTTCAGCTTGACGAAATATCTATTTCCAGTAGTAATTGTACCTATTGGTTGGATACCATTCATAGAGAATCCATATCCAGTATCTGTTGCATCCATATTGAGAAATATATTATTGGTTTTTGCTATTATTATCAACCTCTATCATTTAGTTAGGGATAAAAGATAGTTTACCGTGAGGAATCTGAACATTCCCGTCCTTGCGGATGTGTCATCCATAGGAACGGGGTGTTAAACACAATCAGATACCTTATTCACACTATACAATGAAAAGGAGAAGTTTAAAATATGGTTTGTTTTATGCTATAGGATTGCTTGCCGTAATAATGTTTGCATCTGCTTTATGTTTTTGGATAATACCTGCGGTAAACGGGAAATGGGAAGCTATGTCTATTGCGCTGTGGATGTACGGGTGGTATTATGGTTATTACCTATTTACTAAGCGTTATACCAAATGGTGGAAAGAGATAGGGGAATGAACAGTAATATAATCATTCATTATTTCAAATTGCGGTCAAAGCAACTATTCCGAATTTTAAAGGAGTGGGGGATTACCAGAAGCCTGTTTTTGTCCGGACTTCTTTTTTTTAGTATTCTGTATGTTGATAAAGGCAAAACAAAGTTGGATAGTGCCAGCGGTCGCAATCTTAGGATTGATAGGCTATCATAATGAGCGAAAAGACAAAGATTTCCTCCTGCTGCAAACAAAAGATGCCATAGCCCTTTTTAGAGTAGAATACTTGCTCATAGGTTTTCCTTTTATATTAATCGAATGCCTGAGAAGCCGTTTCCCCGAAGCAGGAGCCATGATAGTTACCAGCCTCTTATTGCCTAAATTGAAAGCAATAAAATGGAAATCCATCGCCTTTCCGTTACCATTTCTTTATAAGGGAGGGCTGGAATATTCCCGGATACACAACAGGTTATTACCCAATAATTTGCAAGCAATAAGTCAGGAATATGGCCGTAGCTTTTAATTGTACATTCTAAAGGGTGAAGATTTAACGCTTTTGTTATTTCTTAACTCATGTTGCCAATATTGGCAAACTCTTCTTTATTTCGGTGCAATTTGTGATTGACATTCCACTTTAATTTTGCCTCATTGCTTAAGCTGCTGCAAAAATGTTTTGTTTTATTGTGTTGGTTTCCTTTCTTTTGCTATGTCAAACATCAGTATTTTTCCATTACGTTCTATCTCCAAAGTAAGACCATCAGCCTGTTGAATGTATTTCTCTAATTTGCCACTTGCCACAGACATAATATCTGTGTTTATCGCTCCGTTATCAACAGCGATTACCTTATCTCCTAACATCAATCCTGCTTCTTCTGCAAGTCCGTTTATTTCCAAAGCCGTAACACAAACCGCATTGTTGCGGACATTGATACGTAAACCGAGTGGGGAAAGTCCATCATGAATGGTCGGGAGTATGTCAGCACATTGTTTGACGTATAAATTTTTGCCGACAAGTATAAAATTCATTTTTCCAGCAAAGATATTACCTGCCACATTTTTATCGATAGATGGTATATAGCTCAACGTACAATCCGGAATTACTATACCGTTACAGAACATCGTGATTCCACGGAACTCTGCAATCGTATCTGTCAACCCTTCTCTACGATAATTTGTATACGTTCTCTGTGAATGGGACATCCTTAATTTCTCATAAGTATTTTTGTCTATTATGATGTCATAATTCGAGCCCAAGTCAAACATCAAATCCAAACTGTCAGTCTGCTTACTATACAGTGGCAAATTGTTTACCCCTCCTTTAGCAAGAGTAAATCCTTCTGTTTCTTGCTTTAGTATATCTTCATTTTTAAGCGAGAATGCAGTCATTTCATTGCTATCCATATTGAACTTCCAACCTATATTTCCCATGATAGCACGTCCTAACACCGGGCGATATAATGTATTATACATACCATTATCCTTTGGAACAGATGTGAAAACAACTCTCTTTAATTCGCAATCTCCAAGCTGGATATTATTTACTCTATATAATTTTGAGAAATAGACTTGTTTGTAAAAATTGAATGTCGGCATCGGTTTCCGTTTCCAATATTCAGCCTCGTATCGGTCAAGAATTTCTTGCTTAGCCAGAGCAGTAGATGCTTGTGTATCGAACAAGAGCGTGTCAGTATATTGACCGTTTATTATAGCAGCTACTCCAAAATAACCATTGGGGTCACGGATTATTGGAGAGGTTTGAATAAACTCAGAATCAATGTTTTCTACTGCACTTCTTTGCTCTGCATTAAAGTTTTTAACCCAAATGCTTATATAAACAAAGTAAATAAGTATACAAATCAGCAAAGCTGATAATGTGCGGACTAAATATCTAAACAACTTTTTTACCATATTATTTATAGATTTAATCATTTAAAGAGTAATAGCATTCGTGAAGTTTGAGGTATACCATAGCCAATTTCATAGTTAGGGGCAGAACTGTTTAATCCCGATGTATGTAAGAGATTGATAAGTTCATTTCGACTCATTCGTTTGTACTCCAGTAGAGAAGCACATAATCCGGCAATGACAGGAGCCGTATATGACGTTCCTCGGCGTGGAGGCTGTGCGTAAGCACATACATCGGGCTTTATGAAATCGACACCTCCATAACCTATAGAACTGTAACCGGCGCGAGTTGTGCTGTCTGATTCAATGGCACCAACGGATATAACCTCCCTGACATCGGCAGGGAAATTTGAGTAACGCCAAGGCTCATCCCCCTCGTTACCCATGCTCTGAATAAATATCAAGTTAGAATTGACTTGTAGCACACTGTCTACAAATTGGGATATACGAGAGCTATGTCCATCGAGCATGGAGACTGTATAACCGTCATAATCATCAAATATCGTATAACCACATGAACTTGTTATCACATCTACGTCCTGCGACAGCAACCAGCGTATGGCGTTCATCATACGGTCTTCCTCTATCCGTAACTCTGTATCGAAGTCGTCAATCTCTGCCAAGTAATATTCGGCATTCCATGCCAACCCTTTTATTGTATCACCTGATGAGAGGTAACCACCTATGCATGCACAGGAGTAAGCCCCATGGTCTCGCTCTCGGCCGGGTTCCTTGATGAAGAAATCGGTTGTGTCACCGTCTATGAAATTTGCGTAAGCCGCCACATATATGTTTTTCGTCCATGAGCGTTGCCGCAATCCTCCAAATCCTGTATCCAATACTCCGATTTTAATTCCCCGACCACTGAGATTTAACGAATCATACGATTCATCAATCATCATTGCCGGTGCTGTTGTATAAACTCGTTTTCCGATAGATACATAATGTTCAGGAGGATTTGAAAAATCATTTCGTGTCAAATAATAGCCCAGTATTGATAGGATGATAATGACAAACAATAGTATTCCACCAATAATTTTTATAACTGTTTTTAATGTTTTCATTGGCTCAATATATTTTTTCAATGTAGTTGTTACTCTCGAATATCCTGCTCTATCTCATTAATTGATGCTTGAATAACACACTGGCAATACCCATACACTCATTATTTTAGCTTCTGTATGTTCTGCCTATACGGTTGGTTGTATATCCTTTTATTCCTAATAGCACTTGTCGGTGCGCTACATGGCAGCATCCGCATTGGAAAAGTCGCTTTGATTGTTTGGGGAATCATTCAGACAATGGCATTTACATCCATTCCCCAACGGCAAGAATTCACCCCTTTCCTGAATTATCCAACGTTGCAGAAAAAACTCATTCCTACTAAGAAGTATTCAAATTCAAAACAAACACCCAACTTTACATTTTCGGGTGTAAAATTGGGTGCTTGTTTTGTAAAATATTGAAAATCAATGTTTAATGCGGTGCGTACGGGACTACACCGCAAATTTTTTATATCAGCTCTAAATCAATTACTTACACTTAAAAAATCTATGTAAGGATTTCTAAAAGTAACGATTTAGAAACGATTTTCAAAATTTCAATTTTGTCTTTCGTGACACCGTTGTGTCTCTTTTTGTTTTCGGGTTCAAAATTATGCACTTTTTCTGAAACTACCAAATATTTGATTATTAATTTCATATATTTTTTTCTTCAGTGCAAGGTGCGAGCCTATATATAGAGATAGGCTTGCACCTTGCAGTGTGCCGTGAGAATGTGGTATGGCTGTCACATTCGTAACTGCGATACAGATGAGAGTAGGTCTCTCGCAATCGCTTTGCAGGAAGAGGTTGCAAACCGGTGTATGCTGCTTTCTCCCGAAAGGGTTAAGGTAGTGAACGATACATTTAAAAGGCAGTGATGAACTGTCAGGTAACCATACAGGAGATGACCGTAAGGGAACCATTGATGATGCGTCGAAATGCAATGGGTGATGTCAAAACCATGCTTATGCAAGGAGTATGGGATAAGTTCAGAGGTTACCTGCTTACTGTCTGAACGGCATCCGGCGTAGAGGTGGCATGACCTGTATGGAGGCTGTGTTGTGGGAACACGGGAACTCACCATAGGATGTTAAGGGAGCGGCCAAGAACGGCAAACCCGTAAGGTCTGAGTACCGATGCCTATGGTGGGGGCGGACTGCCTCGTAGTAGCGTTGATGTTGCTGTAATGGCAATGGAGCAAAGGGGGCAGCTTGTCCGGTGTATTTGTTTTTGTACAACTAATTGATTAATGTTATTAGGATGATGCAACATCAAGTCACAAAACCGTTTACAATCGACAAGTATTTGATAATGAATGCTTGGAAACGGGTAAAAGAAAACAAGGGGAGTGCCGGTATCGACAATGTCAGTACAGAGGACTATGAGAGTAATCTGGGAAAGAATCTGTACAAGTTGTGGAACCGCATGAGTTCGGGAAGTTATTTTCCCGAAGCTGTAAAGTTGGTAGATATACCTAAACCCTCCGGAGGAACTCGTCCCTTGGGCATTCCTACGGTTGGTGACCGTATAGCCCAAATGTCGGTCGTATTGCTGATTGAGGAAAGATTGGAGGCGATATTTCATGCAGACTCGTATGGTTATCGTCCTAATCGTAGTGCCCATGATGCAATAGAAAAAGCCCGTGAGCGTTGCTGGCATTATAATTGGGTATTGGATATGGATATAAGCAAGTTCTTTGATACCATTGACCATGACCTGCTAATGAAAGCTGTCGAGCGTCACGTGCAAGAAAAGTGGATACTACTTTACATCCGGCGTTGGTTGAAAGTGCCCTACGCAACATTGACAGGCGAACGGATAGAACGGAAAATGGGACTTCCGCAAGGGTCGGTGATAGGACCGGTTCTTGCAAACTTGTATCTCCACTATACGTTTGACAAATGGATGTCGCTTTATCATCCGACCATTCCTTTTGAACGCTATGCTGATGATACTATTTGTCATTGTAATAGCCTTAAAGAGGCCCAAATGCTAAAAGCATCCATAGTGGAACGCTTCGCTGCGTGTAAATTGAGACTGAATGAAGAGAAGACGCGTATTGTTTATTGCAAAGACGGTAAACGGAGGGGAGAGTATAAGGAAATCACTTTTGATTTCTTGGGTTATACCTTTCAGCCACGAGGTCAGAGGAATAAGCAAGGACAAGTCTTTAATGGTTATGCTCCGGCAATCAGTAGAAAGTCAAAGAAGCGCATCACAGAAAAGATGCGTGGTTGGCACTTAAACAGGCGGGTTCAGCTAAAACTCTCTGATATTGCAGTTGAAATAAATGCAGAAGTACGTGGGTGGATGAATTACTATGGTAAGTTTTACGGTAGTCAGTTAAAGGCTTTTCTACAATGTATCAATTTGAAATTGGCTCGGTGGGCAGAAAGAAAATATAAGCGGTTCAGGCGAAAGCCTAATGATGCTTATAAATGGTTGGTAAGAGTGGCTTCCAAAAATCCTGCCTTGTTTTACCATTGGCAACATGGTGTTAAACCCAATCGATTGAAACCGTTTGGATGAGAGGAGCCGTATGAGGGGAGACTTTCACGTACGGTTCTGTGAGAGGTTTGGGCTGAAATGCCCAGACCTACTCGACCCGAACTTTCACTTACCCTCCCCGACTACCCTATTTTCTTGATTTTCAATAATGATATAAAAAAAGTTATGCCAAGTTGGTAACAAGTTGGCAAATGCTTCGGGGCAATTGCTAGAACTTTGCGGCAGATTCAAAAAAAATAAGTTTATGGAAGTTATCACAATGGAATCCGCCGCTTATCAAGGTTTGGTTGCCAAAATTGAGAAGATTGCGGAATATGTACTCCGAAAGGGAAATGCTCCCAATGAGGAAACGGATATTTGGCTGGACAGCCAAGAGGTGGCAGACATGCTGCATATCAGCACACGCACCCTGCAACGGTTGAGAACGGATAATCTGATTGATTATACGTTTGAACGGGGAAAATGCAAGTACCGGTTTTCGGAAATCGAAAAGAAGGTGAATGAGAAGATTATTAACTGTGAGCCGCATTTGATTGACGAGTTCCGCAAAAATGTATTGATGCGTGGAGAATAAAATTGATAAGGAGGATATTCTCCGTCTGACGGATAGAGGCCTGTCCGTATTCAGACATTACCTGCCGGTATCTTTCCGGCTGGGAAAAAACTTTCTTAATCCGTTCTATCAGGATAAACGGGCTTCGTGTAACGTGTATTATGAACGGAACAGCGGAGTTTACAAGCTGAAAGATTTCGGAAATGATGATTATTCCGGAGATTGCTTTGCTCTGGTTGGAAAGTTGCACGGGCTGGATTGTAAACGGGCAAAAGAGTTCGTGGAGATTATGGCGATAATTGACCGTGACCTGCACTTGGGACTGATGGACGGCTGCGGTATGGATTTACCTGCCGCTCCCACTCCCGTAATTTCGGAAACGACACCTGCGCAAAAAGTGAAGAAGTCTCGACCTTATACGTTAGCGCAAAAGAATTTTACGGCTGCGGAACTTGCCTTCTGGGGAGAAAGCGGTATCACACACGAGATACTGAAATTGTTCCGGGTGGTTTCGTTGAAGAAGTTCAGCAGCGAGAACGGCGAAGGGAAACCGTTCAGTATTGCGGCGACGGAAAAAGAGCCGGTGTTCGGCTATACGGCAAAGCAATATGTAAAGGTCTATCGTCCGCATTCGCAAATGCGATTCTTGTATGCGGGGGATTTCGGGGATAATTACTGCTTCGGATTGGAGCAGTTACCGGCAAAAGGTGACTTACTCTTCATCACGGGCGGGGAAAAAGACGTCATGAGCTTAACGGCGCATGGATTCCACGCTATCTGCTTTAACTCGGAAACGGTGACGATTCCGGTGGGGATTGTTCACAGGCTTTCTTTTCGTTTCAAGCACATCGTATTGCTTTATGATACGGATAAGACGGGAATGGACAGTTCGGCAAAGCAGGAAGAGGCATTGAAAAGTTACGGGGTAAAACGATTGTTGCTGCCCTTGGCAGGGACAAAGGAGGAAAAGGATGTCTCGGACTTTTTCCGCTTGGGAAACAGCCGGGAGGATTTGATTAAATTGTTTCTGGATTATTTGGATACTATATACAGCGAAACTATGTCTGCACTAAAGTCTTGTGAGGTGGATTTTAATAATCCGCCGCCCGTGGCACAAATGGTTGTGTCGGTGAACGATGTACCGCTTGGTACGCAAGGGAATATCCTTTGTATTACCGGTGGTGAGGGAACCGGAAAAAGTAATTATGTAACTGCGCTGATAGCCGGTGCTATCGGCCAGACTGACAAAAACAAAGCAATTGATACGCTAGGGGTGTCGGTCTGTGAAAACAGGAAGCGAAAAGCGATTCTGTTCTATGACACGGAACAGTCGGAGGTACAGACCTACAAGAACATAACGAACCTTTTAAGACGTTGCGGACAGGAAACGATGCCGGAATACCTGAAAGCGTATTGCCTTACAGGGATGAGCCGCAAAGAGCGTCTGCAGGCTATTATCCGAAGTATGGATAAGTTTCATTATCAATATCGGGGGATTCACATGGTGGTAATTGACGGTATTGCTGACTTGATTAAGGGTGCAAACGACGAAACGGAAAGTATTGCAGTGGTAGAGGAATTGTACAGGCTGGCGGGAATTTATAATACCTGTATTGTCACTATTCTGCATTTTATTCCGAGCGGATTGAAACTTCGCGGGCATCTTGGTAGTGAGTTGCAACGAAAGGCGGCTGCGATTCTTTCCATTGAAAAAGATACCGACCCGTCGGTATCGGTAGTGAAAGCACTCAAAGTACGTGACGGCAGTCCGTTGGATGTGCCTATCATGCAGTTTGCTTGGAATAAGGTTATTGGAATGCACACCTATTTGGGTGAAAAGCCAAAGGAAGAGAAAGAGAAACGCAAAGAAGATGAGCTTGCAGGTGTGGCACGGGATATTTTCGGGCGACAGAACTTCATTACTTATGTAGATTTAGCGGAACAGATACAGGCGATACTTGATGTGAAGGAACGCACGGCAAAAAGTTATATCAAGTTCATGCGCGAGAAAGAGATCATACTGAAAGACCCGTCGAATCAGAGTTACTATATTATTGGAAATTTAAAACAGTTGGGCTTATGATACCATTGGATAAAGAAACGTTTGAAGCGTATATGGAACGCCTGCTTGAACAGGTGGAAAAGGTTGTAGGCGCACTGGACAAAAAGGACAAGAAGCCACAAAATTACCTGAACGGAGAACGGCTGTACGATAATCAGGATATTTGTTTGTTGCTGAATGTGAGTAAGCGGACACTGCAACGGTATAGGGATAATGGATTGAAGTATCATACTATCCTGCATAAGACGTACTACAGGGAAAAGGATGTGCATGAGTTTATCCGTCGGTATTTCGACGGGGAGAATGTAGGGAAAGATAAACCGGAGGAAGATGCGGAAGATGAACGTACCAAGAACGCCGGAATGCTATCTGATAATGAAGACGAAGCGACGGCAGATATTAAAAAGGACATTTAGGCAGTTATAATTTCCATATAGATAGTTTAGCCAATAACTTGATGTTGTGTGTATATCCCGTATTGTCGTGATGATAGGACGGGATATTTCTTACCTAATAAGCGAAAAATCACATTTCATCTGCGATTTTATCCGAAAAATGAATAATTTTGCAGATGGAATGTCGATATAGTATGAAACAAGAAGAAATTTATAAAATCAGAGATTGGGTGGAAGAATTACCTAAAAAGGGAATTATCACTTTCTCTGTCGAAGAAGTTTATAAGTTGTTCCCGTCGATAAGTAAAAGGGGAATAGCAAGTGCTTTGTCACGTCTAGTGACAAAAGGCAAAATTTCATCTGTATGGAAAGGATTTTATATTATAATACCTATTGAATATGCGCACAAAGGTATAGTACCTCCCGTTGTTTATATAAACCAGCTAATGGATTATTTAAAAAGACGGTATTATATCGGACTGTTGGATGCTGCCGCTTTTTATGCAGCAGCACATCAACGCCCCCAAGTATTTACGATAATAACAGAATTGCCAAGTGTGAGGGTTTCAGAGAAAAAAGGTATTAAGATGAAATTCATTATAAAGAAGAATATACCGACTTCTTTTCTGGTTCAGAAAAAGACTAAAAGCGGTTATGTGTTTGTTTCCAGCCCGGAACTGACGGCATTAGACCTTATTTTATACGAAAAGGAAATAGGTGGAATTAATAGGGCGGCTACCGTACTGAATGAACTGGCGGAGGAATTGAACTTTCGGAATGTCGGTGTCGATTTATTCAAGAATATACCTATTTCCGTGATACAAAGGTTAGGATATTTACTGGAAGAGCTGGACTATAAAGAGCTAGCAAATGAATTGTTCGGTAAAATTAAGGATGTCGGAATTTTGTTTCGGAAAGCTCCTTTAAAAGCAGGAAAAGATAGTAAGGATTGCGATTATGACGCAAAATGGAGAATAATTATTAATGAAAAAATTGAAATAGACGAATGATACCGGAATATGCAATAACAGAATGGCGCAATGTTGTGCCTTGGACGGCTTCGGAACAAGTGGAGCAGGATTTGATTATATGCCGTGCGCTGACTGAAATATATAAAGATGAATATCTGGCAACACATTTGGCTTTCCGAGGTGGTACGGCTTTACATAAGCTCTATCTTTCTCCCCAACCTCGGTACAGTGAGGATATTGATTTAGTACAAATAGAACCGGAGCCAATAAAAGCAACCATTGACAAAATTCGTGATGTCCTTGCTTTCTTGGGAGAACCAAAGGTTAAACAAAAAAAGCATAACAACACGCTAATTTTCCGGTTTGATTCTGAATCCATACCCGTTGTCCCTATACGTTTGAAGGTCGAGATTAACTGCAAAGAACATTTTAACGTGCTCGGACTACATAAGATGGATTTCAGTGTAGAAAACCAGTGGTATAAGGGGAATTGTCAAGTTACTACTTATCATCTGAATGAATTGATTGGAACAAAGCTGCGTGCACTGTATCAAAGAAGAAAAGGGCGTGACCTTTTTGACTTGTATAAGGCGTTAACTGCCGCTACCCTAAATTGTGACAAGGTAGTGGAATGTTATCATAAGTATATGGATTTTGTTGTAGATAACCCGCCTTCACAAAAGGAGTTCTTGCAAAATATGGAGATAAAAATGCAGGATGATGAATTTTTAGGAGATACGGAACTACTGCTCCGTTCTGGCGAAAAATTCGATCCGCAAAAGGCATACGAACTCATAAAAAGAGAACTCATAGAAAAGATATAATTATGGGATATAAACAATATATAAAGGAAGGAACATGTATCTGGTGTCAACGAAATTCTCCAAGAGTGACTTTTCGTAATGAACCACACATTATTCCTGAAAGTTTAGGTGGTACGGAAATCGGATTTGATATTTGTGATGATTGCAATAGATATTTTGGAAGTGCAAACAAGAATGAACCAAATACAAACTTAATTTTTAAAGAAATGTTTGGAGCTATAAGAGCTTTTTCTTGTACTCCTACGCCTGATACATATAAGAATCTCTCGTCTGTATATTTTGAATATCGGTATAAGACTAATACTATTAAAATCAAAAGTCGTTTTTCTATTTCCGTAATTACACGGCAATTCAAACGTTCTTTATATGAAGTTTTTCTTCAAAAATATCATTATCAAACAGGAAAAGGATTAGATTGTAAAATGGATAATGTGCGTAATTATGCTCGTTGGAACAAAGGTAATTTAAGAGTTTATTATGTATATAACAAGGTGATTCTAACATCTACAGGTAAAGATGCTTTGTTTCTACCCATGTCTGATGGAGCTATTTCCGATATAGATGATTATGGTTTCTTTCCTTTTTGGTTTATGGGACATTATTTTTTGTTAGAGATTATTCCTTCAAAAGCACAATTGGCCGACTTTCTGTATTTACAAAAAAATGCTAATCAACTAATAATACCAGCTACCGGTGAGGAAAGATTAATGGAATTGACAGATATAAGACAAGTAGATTTTTTTATGGAAAGATTTGGTAAAAAACATATTGATGTAAATGAAAAGCTTAATAGATAAGCTTCTTTCTATTTAAAATATTATAATAGCCACCATAAATTCATAGATGAAGTATGGCGGCTATTTTTTAGAGTTTGAAGCCTTTAGAGAGCTTGTTTACATGGGTGGCGGTATCAGGGTCATCCTTGTTTCTCAAAGAGCTCATGGCATCTTTGATGCTAAAACTGTTTGGTGGCCGGTTAAGATGCGGCGGTTTCTTCTCTGAAGGATTGATAAGGAAATCGGGTATCCGGTGAACGTAAGACCCGGTATCGGGTGCAGGCACTTCCCCACTCGCTGATGCGGACGGTGTTGCCATCCTTGCCGCAGGTGATCGGATTATATCTTCGCTTGTGTCTTTCTCTTGGTTTTCATTGCTTTCGTTCTGCTTAATGGGTTTCAACGAGAGCTGGATTTGACGGTCGAGAGTGGCAAGATCGGATTTGAGCTGCTTGAGTTGGTCTTCCTTCTTCCAAGTTTCTTTGGCTACTTCCTGAAGAATTGGAATGTCCTTTGAAATCTTTTCCGTATCCTTTTGGTATTTTCCCAGAAGAGGGGGAATGGTTTCAAAGGTACGAAGAAACATCTGGGCGGCGGTTTTGGGGTCTTTTGCCAGTTTGCCGCCATTGAAGTTGTAGAGGATATTGCCTTCGCCACGAACGAAGAAGCGGTTTTCGATAAAGTCGAAACCGTCTTTCATGCTGGCTTCCGTTTTTACCAGAAGATCGAAACCGTAGAGTTTACCGATAGACTGCGATACGCCGTGGGTACGGGTCTTATCCTCTATCTCTGCCAGTTTTTGGGCGATGAGTTTAGGGTCATTGCCTTTTACACCGTCCAGTTGCAGAAGATTGAGGGGGTTGCCTTGGTCGTCACGTTGTACGCGCTGTTGGAAGTCTTGCAGATCTTTGCCGATACGAGTTATCAGGTCGCTGTTCTTTGTAACATCCTGCAGGATATGTTCCAGTTTGGCTTCGGCAGAGGACTTGCCACGATTGAAGGCTTTGCGCTCGCTTTCCAGGGAAGCAATTTGTTTTTCCAGTCGGGCTTTGTCCAAAAGGTCGGTGTTGCCGGAGAGAATGGCTACATACTCGGAGAAGTTCATGCCGCCTTGTTCATCCATGCTGCCTTCGTCAATGGTACGTGCACCCATTGTTCCCTTTTTGAGCTGCGTGATAAAAAGCTGCTTGTTGTGAAGCAGATTGAATTTGTAGCTGTCTAAGGATCTCTCTACGGCGTAGTTGATAATATCCACCCTGTTATCAGCATACAGTTTTGCCACTTCATTGCCTTTTCTTACGCCACGACCGTTGCGTTGTTCCAAATCTTTCGGCGTCCAGGGTATGTCCAATTGATGGATGGCGACACAACGTTTCTGGGCGTTGACACCGGTGCCCAGCATTTCGGTGGAACCGAAAAGGACACGGATTTTGCCTTCGTTCATGGCGGCAATCATTGCCTTGCGGGACTTTTCGGTCTTGGCTTCCTGAATGAAACGCACTTGGTCTGCGGGGATTCCGTAGTCTTCCACCAGTTTGCGTTTTATCTCGCTGTACGCATTCCATTGACCGGGTTTATAAGTGCCAAGATCGCTGAAGACGAACTGCGTACCTTTATGTTCGTCGTATTTCCGATAGTATTGGTTTATCAAGGCGGCACAATGGGTAGCTTTGTTATCCACATGGTCGTCGTATTTATCTTCGTCAATCAGACGCATGTCAAGGGACATCTTGCGGGCGTAGTTGGTGGCAATGAGCATTTTGGCTTTTTCCTCACGTTGGCTTAACGGGGGACGTCCGAGGACGGTAGCGTTGCCGTTCTTGGCAAATGCCACCAGATTTTGGATAAACTGCTGCTGATCGGGCGTAGGCGGGATATTATGCAGTATCTCATTTTTCTTTGGCCGGTCGATGCCTATGTCTTCGGCGGTGCGGAAATCGGTGATTTCATTGTACATGGCGGCAAGTTCCGGAACTTTGATAAAATACCGGAAACGTTCTTTCTGGATAATTTCGTTGGTGACGGAGAACTCATAGTCAATTGATTTTTTAGCGAAGACTGCCGCCCATGCGTCAAAGGTATTGATACCCTGACGTTCCAGTTCTTTGGGACGAAGGTATTTAAAGAGCAGATACAGTTCCGTAAGACTGTTGGAAATGGTAGTGCCCGACAGGAAAGTAGCTCCCAAATCTTTACCGGTACGCTCCTGGATGGTGCGTAAAGCGAAAAGCATATTCAGGGCACGTTGGCTTCCTTGACTGTTTCCCAGTCCGGCTACACGGTCGTGACGTGTAGTGAACAGAAGGTTCTTAAATTTGTGCGATTCGTCTACAAGCAGGTGATCGATACCCATCAGCTTGAAATCCACCACATCGTCCTTGCGGTTCTCAATGTCGAAAGTAAGTGCCTTGATTTTAGCTTCGAGGTTCATCTTTCGCTTTTCCACACCTTTGAGCATACCGTTGGAGACTTCTTCTCCTTGTTGGCTCAACACTTCGAGGTTTTCTTCCACACTGTCCAGTTCCTGCTGCAAGATTTGTTTCTGTATCTCCGGGGATTGGGGTATCATGCCAAACTGTTCATGGGACAGTATGATGGCATCCCAATCATTATTCTGCATCTCACGCATGATACGAACGCGGTTTTCCGGTGTGAAATCCTCTTTGCCGGGATAGAGTATTTTGGCATTCGGATAGGCGGTTTTGAAAGTCTGCGCTATTTCATGAATATTGGCTTTCAGACCGATAATCATCGGTTTGTTGGCCAGTCCCAACCGTTTCATTTCGTAAGCAGCGGCACACATTATCAATGTCTTACCGCCACCCACTTCATGGTCGATTATTCCGCCACCGTTGATTTTTGTCATCCAGATGGCATCTTTCTGACTGGCATACAGGTCGGGAATACCCAACGCTTTCAGATCAAGTCCGGGGAAGGTCTGTCGGGAACCGTCGTACTTGGGCTTGACGGAGTTATTGAACTTGCGGTTGTACATGTCTGTGAGCCGCTGTTTAAACTCCGGGGATTGTTCTTTCAGCCAATCACTGAAACCGTTACGGATTTCATCTATTTTGCTGTTGGCAAGCTGGATGGCTTCGGTATCGCGGACTTTGACTACTTCATCCCCTGCCTGTACCTTTTTGGTGATGTCGGGGGAAGTATTCTGTATAGCGTGTTTCATCAGATTCAGACCGTCGTAACGGCGGCTTTCACCTTTGACGGCATACTGTTCACGAATACGCACGTTGCCACGCGTGGATGCGTTGACACTAAACTCGTCACGGCTGGCGGCATAGCTAATCTTTACGTCGGTATCGAAAAGATGGGAAGCGTATTTCTCATAGATACCCGTGGGTATCCAGCGCTCACCGAAGTTAAAATCTAGTTCTTCGAACGGAATGGGTGCGGGAAAGGCGGCACGCAAGGCTTCGAGCGATTGCACGGCACGTTCGTTATCGGGATGGTTTGCGATGTATTCTTCTATCATTTCGGCTTTGGAAATGACGTTGCCGGCTATAAACTTATCGGCTATTTCGTAGCCTTTGACCAGTGGATTGAAGAATACACGTCCTTTGAGGTCTTCCAACAGTATGTCTTCACTCTTGTTGGTAAGTCCGGCCATGTATCCGAGGTTGACTTCACCGTATTTGTTGAGGGAAGCGGAAAGAGCTTCGTCCGAAGTATCGACGTGGGTCAGCTCGTTTTTGTTGAATGCCACGGGATGGTCGAAGATGTCGGCTTTGACGGCATAACCGTCTTTGTAACGTTCTAATGAAAGGACGGCACGGTTTCCGTCATCCATGCGGATAAGGTCTATGTTCTTCGGATCATTCAGGTTACCGAACTGACGGGTATAGTCGTCATACAGGCGGTTCAGTTTGTCCCGCTGCTCTATATTTTCTTTCAGTTCGGTTGCTTCGCTGTTATATAAGTCGTGATAGGTGTCACGGATTTCTATATATAGAGAGAGTTTGCGGAGCTGTCTGTCCGGTAATTCCAGTGGATGGAACATGGGATCAAATTCCATGTCACGCAGATAACCTATCCGGTTATCCGTTGCTACCAAGGAACCGTTCTTGTAATGGGACGGGATTTCATGGGTGTATGGAAAAGGCTGCATCCGTCGTTTGCGCTCTTCTTCGGCAGCTATCCTTAACGCTTCTTTTACTTTTTCATCTTCGCTGTTCGGCATGGGACGTTTGGAGGCTTCCTGACGGGTATCGAAAACAGGATAAACGGTAGCAGTCTTGGTCTTTGCAGAAGCTCCGGAAACTTTCTTTTGGGATTTGCCTTTTGATTTGTTACCTCTTTGGACGGTTACCCCTGATGAAGATTCATCAAAAAGGTTGCGTTGTACGGGCTCTTTTCGGGCGGAAGATGCGGAACGGCGTTTCCCCCCTTTCGGGGAGAGCTGGGTACGCTCTTCCGCTGTGAACTCGAAAAGGTCATACAAGCTCAATACCGGAGATGAAAGGGACAGTTCGATTTCTTCTTTCGGGATAGCGGTGGCCGATACTGAAACGGGGATTTCCGATTCAGCAGTAACGGTGGATTTTGTCACTTCCGGTTCGGGTGAAACGGGCTTTGATTCAATTGGAACAGATTCGGGTTCTTTGATTTGTTCCGGCTTTTGCTGCACTTTCTGTTCCGGTTCCTGCTTTGCGGGCAGTTCTTGTACTTCACTCTTTCGGGTCGGTTCCTGCACCTGTCCTCTTTTCCGCTGCTCTTCCAACGGAAGGAATTGTTGATAGAGGGGCACATTCAACCGACGATAAAAATCATTGCGAAGTAAATCCCTAAGTCGGGAAGTGATACCCGGCAGACCATCTTCGTGAATGTAAATCATTGCCGGATGCCCGTAAGGGTCGGTATCTACACGCGCTTTTGTATAGATGATAGGGACATTTTGAAACAGGTAATCATTCACGCTGAAACCGTCCGCCCGTTTGGTGGAAGTAATGAACGCATTTTCATCTTGGGTAAACTGTTCTGTCTTTTCAGCTCTCTTCTGAAGGATAATCAGGTCACTGCCTACTTCTGTGCCTGCACCGTCCGTAAAGAGGTTGTTAGGCAGACGGATGGCGGACACCAAACGGGAATGTTGCATGAGCTGGTAGCGAATATCTTGATTTGCCTGAGAGTCCAGAACACCCTGCGAGGTGATGTACGCCAATATGCCGCCGGGACGGAGGTTGTCCAGTCCTTTGAGAAAGAAATAGTTGTGCAGGCTCTTTGCAGCTTGCTGACGGATAAGGTTCTTGCTCCTGGTAAAGGACGGGTCGAATACGGCCACATCGCCAAAGGGAATGTTGGACGCGGTGAGGTCAAAATGATTCAGGTAACGAAGTCCGCTATCCTCAAAGCCGGCAATACCCACTTTTGCCTCCGGATGGAGGTGAGAGAGGATTTTGCCGGTCAGCAGGTCTTTTTCATAACAGACTACCTTAGAATGGGGTAACTGTTGTTCGGAAAATTGTTGTTGAAAAGCATCGACAAATACTCCGGTTCCGCTCGACGGATCGAGAAACCGGGAAGGGGCAATTCCGTGGTTGCCCAATTCGGAAGCAAGGACAGAAACAATATCCTGCGGCGTATAGAACGCCGTCAGGACAGAGTTTTTCAAACTGGAAAAGTAACGTTTATATTCCGCCTCATCTTTTGAATTACTGCGGATGATGCTGTGTAATTGCGAGACAAGAGGGAACAGTTCACGGTCGCTCTTTGTCCAACGGGCAACGTCGGCAAGGCTGGAAGCGGGATTGAGTACCGCTTTGATACCGCCGAAACCGGAATAGGCACGCAAAATCGCCTGTTCTTCAACGGTAGCGGTACGCCCTTCACGTTCCAACGCAAATGCCAGTTTGATTGCTTCGATATTGTCTTTCAGATGCGCTTTCTTATTGTATGCCATATTCGTCCAGCCAGATTAGGATTGTACCGGTGATTTCCGTATAAAGGTTGTCGAAAGCGGGTTCGTACAGGAAATCATCGGAGAGCGGATATTTGGCAAATACTTCTTCACAAACCGGAAGGAGTTGCAAAGCAAGGGATTGTGCATTGCCTTGAGGTACTTCATCACTGAACTCATTCCAAAGAACGGTTACAATGACATTGTATTTGGAGAAGTGAAGCCCGGCAAACAATACCTGATCGGCGATTTCGGTAGCGGCATCGTGAGTAGAGCCGGTGTGGATGGCTTCACTGTATGCTTCGGCGGCACTGTCGGCACGAGCGGCAATAAAATCGCTATTATCCACTAATTCGGGATGGGATTCTTTCAGGAAAGAAAGCAGTAATAAACGGTAGTAAGACAATTCCTGCGGTTGTGGTTCAGGCTGTTTAGGCGCTGACTGTTTTTGCTGCACCGGAGTTTCCGACTGTTTCGGTTGATGGTATCCTTGTGACTGGATCTGTTGTCTGTTCTTTTTGCTGTTTTTCTTATTCTTATTCATAACTTGGATTTTTTTAGTGGCCGGGCGGGATTGCCCGAAAATAATGAATGGGAAAAGCACTGTATGTAAAAGCACCCAGGGTATCCCTCCCTGAGTGCCACCACTAAAAAATCCATAACAAACAACTGCAAAAACAATTATTTATGAGTTATGAACTTTATAGTGGCAAATATAGCACTTTTCCGGTTATTGTGTCACACGCAGGCGATTACTTTTTCTTCTTTGCCGTACTTTGCGTTCCTTTGTCCGGAAAGGAAAAAGTAACGTTGAACTGCGCATCGAAAACAAGGGCAGCGTCGAATGATTTGCCGCTTTTGCCCTGCAAGCCTTTGATAACGGAGGTTTTACCTTTAGTTATCAGTTCCATGATTTGCTTGTCGGTCAGTTGCTTGTTGCAAATATTGCGGAACACTTTCAAAGTACAGTCAACATTGCTGCATTTGGCTATCTTGTTATAGATAAACACGTGTCCTTTTTTGCATTTGGGGCAAAGGGGAACATCGGGTGAGGACGCTAAGGAGACAGTGGCATTCAAAAGCTCCGTTGTTATTTGTGCGGCATAAACTTCTATTCCACGGTGGAAAGTATCGGCGTCTGTCTCTCCGGTTTCGATTTTGGCAAGGGCACTTTCCCAACTGCCGGTCATGGAGATATCGGCTATCTTCTTGTCCTTGACGATGGCATGGACTGCCAAGCCTTTTTCAGTGGGGACAAGGGATTTCTTTTCACGGCGGATGTAGTCACGGCTGAATAATGTCTCGATAACGGCGGCACGGGTTGCAGGGGTTCCGATACCTGCTTCTTTCATCGCCCGGCGCTCTTCTTCGTTTTCCAACTCCTTACCGGCACTTTCCATCGCTGCAAGCAAGGAACTTTCGGTATGCAGCGGACGGGGCTTGGTTTGTTTGTCCAATATTTCACTGTTATATATAGATAAGGTGTCGCCTTCGTGAAGTTCAGGCAAAGTGGTATTGCCCTCTTCCTCTTCATCGGAAAGGTTAAGCACGGAACGCCAGCCCGGAACTTTGATAACACTGCCACGCACGGAGAAAGCAACACCGGCTGATTGTAAGGTGACTGCGGTTTTTTCCATAATACATTTGCCTGAAAAGGATTCGAGCATACGCGCGGCAACCATCTCATAAATGGTGCGTTCATCCGCAGAAAGGTCACCGGGGAGATTCTCGGTAACGAGCAGCGCATGGTGATCAGTGACTTTGCTTGCATTGACACTGCGGTTGTTCAACGGCCGGCCAACCAATGTGGCGGCATAGGTTGAGAAACGCGGATACGCCGTAAGCAAACGAATGCGCTCCGGAATAATTTCAAATACATCATCTGCTATATAGCGACTGCCGGTACGGGGATATGACATTACCTTCTTTTCATACAGATTTTGTGCTATGGAAAGTGTTTTGTCGGCAGAAAAGCTATGGCGAACGTTCGCTTCTTTTTGCAGAGTGGTAAGGTCATACAGCAAGGGTGGTTCTTGCGATACTTCTTTTTTCTCGGCGGCAGTTACTTGCAGGGAAGCAGCAGAGCAAACTTTCTGCAAATTGCTGTCCGCTTCATCTTTCCTGTCGTATTTGTCGACGGAAAGAGCGGAAAAGGTAATATCGGCTTTGCCGGACTGTACCCGTAGCTGCCAGTATTTCTGCGGCGTAAAGTTCTTGTTTTCCATGTAGCGGTTACATATCATCATCAAGGTAGGTGTCTGCACCCTGCCTAAAGAGAATACGCCACGCCCGGCGGAGAGACACAAGGCTTGGGAGGCATTGATGCCGACGAGCCAGTCGGCTTCGCTGCGTGCTTTGGCACTGCGGTAGAGGTTGTCGTATTCCCTACCGTCTTTCAGGTTCTCCATGCCTTGACGGATCGCTTTGTCGGTCAGACTGCTAATCCATAAGCGGGAAAAGGGCTTGCTGCATCCCAGATAATGATAGATATAGCGGAAAATAAGCTCCCCTTCTCTTCCTGCATCAGTGGCGCAAATGATGGATTCGCATTTATCGAACAGTTCTTTGATAACGGTAAGTTGTTTGACTACTCCGGGATCGTCCTTATACTGTTTGCCGTCCTTTATCTGACGGGGAACAAGCTGGAAACGTTCCGGGAAAATAGGAAGGTTTTCCCGGCGAAAACCTTCATAACCGTAGGCTTCGGGCATTGCCAGCCCTACCAAATGACCAAAGCCCCAAGTGACGGCATAGTCGTTGCCGGTCATGTATCCGTCTTTACGCTCCCGCGCACCTACTATCAGGGCAATATCCCGTGCCACACTCGGTTTTTCTGCAATAATTACTTTCATGATTTTACTTTTTTAGTTTTACATTCTTACATTTTTCTCCCTTTGTTCTTTTTCTTTATCTCTTTCTTTGCCGTTTCCACTTGTGTAGGCTGCTCCTGTGCCGACTTTAGCGGTTTACGTACCTGTTTGGCTGCTTCATCGGTTGCACCGTTGTTCACTGCTACCTGTGTCTTATGTTCGGCTGTGGGAGTGATTTCCTTTGCGCGGCTTTGTGCTTTGTCAGGATTGTACTTGAAGAAATCAACTTTGCCAAGGTGGGGGTTCATACGGACATAAGAATTGAAGGGCTGCCCCTCCTTATCTGTCATACCGGTAACGTAGATAGTCTCCAACTTCCCGAATTTCTCCTGCTGTTCGGGTGTAAGTTCCTTACCCAACAATTTCTTGGGGATGAAGAATTTGTTATTGACGGTCTGTTCGTTACCTTGCAACTGCTCCGTTTTCTCTTTTTGCTGATTTTCCTGTTTCTTATAACGGTTTCTATCCAGTCCGTCGAAATTATAACTGAACGTTTCTTGGGCTACATCGTACTGCATATATGCGTCGAATTTGTTCCCCCATTTTGAAGTCATGCCTTCTACCAGCACTTTCCTGCCCTCGGATAGTTCCCGGTGCTGTTCTGGGGTAAGGCTAACATCCTTTATTTCCATAGGAATAAGAATGTCGTCCACCGGAACTGCAACAAGGTTGTTGGTCACTTTGTCCAATGAAACGAGACAGGGCTTAGGTTCGTTGCCATCCAGTGGGAGATTGACGGGGCGGCCGGCATTGCCGGTGGCGAGAATGCTATCTTTCACTTCTTTATCCAACAGTACCCCATAAAAGGGTAAATCAAGAGCAGGCTTCTGACGATAACAGTCAATCTTCAAGTCCAGTTTGCCGTCCTTGCCTTCCTGAAAGTGAATACGTCCCTGTGTGGTGATAGGAATGCCTTCTACTTCGGTGGAAATGGTGACAAGACCGGACTTCTGACCAGATAATAGAGCTGTCAAATCACCGGACTGTTCTAACGATTCCCGTGTGATCCCCATACGAGCAAGCTGTTCCCAATCTATACGGTTCTCGATACTCGAAAGTTGACGTAGTTGCTGTTCGCTGTTGGATTGTTCCGTTGTTGCAGATTGTGCAGAAGTTGCATTTTCACCGGCTACTTGCTGCTCTATGTCGGATTGGATTTCTTTCTGCGCCGTTTGTTGTTCTTGTCGTACGTAATCTTCGGGATTCACCTCATATTGTGAAATGAAATCCTTGTTCTCCTCCGGAGCTTTGAGCATATCTGTGAATACGTCCAATGTTTCTAATAATGAGATGGGGATCTGATAGAAGCGAAAATCTGTCGGCTGTTTATATTGTCGACCTAAATTTTGAAAAAAGTCCTCCAATATGGAAGTGTTTTTTTCTACTTTGAGAAAATCTTCCAGATTCTCCATTGATGGCAGAAGCATACGTAATATACCGTCCTGTGCAGATGACTTGTCCACCACTTTTAGCTTGCCACCATCCTCCTTGTCGGCAACAAGCAATACTTTTTTGTCTTTTTGCTTTTCGTCCATAAAATATATTTTTATATCGCACCAATGTTGGTGTCCGGCGAAGGTAAGGTATAGGAATGATACTATCTCAGTCAATAAAAGATAGAGTATCATGTGGCATCAAAGTGGCATCGAATGGCATCGATATGTGAATATTAATCGGGACTGTTATAATAGTCATAATAGAGTTTCTTTTTCTATCAGGCTATTTGATGGTCATAATTCAAAATCTTAGTATGTGAAATAGATGCATATTATACCGTTAAATCTTTCATTAATAAAAAAATATATCTATATTTGTCCAAACAATCAGGTGTATAATCTATGAAGTTATTATACCAGTTATATTAATTGCTTCTACCATTTGGTAAATTAAATATTATTTTATGAAAACGGAAGATACTAAAACAACAAAAGATTCTATCATTGATGCATCTTTTAAATTATTTATGGAAAAGAGTTATGATAGGGTTACAGTTCCGGACATTGAGACCGCTACAGGACTAACACGTGGGTCGATTTTCTACCATGTAAGGAACAAAGAGGATTTGTTTGTTAAGGTTATAGACAAATATATAATTGACACGCAACATATTAAGAAAAAAATGCAGGTCCACAAGGAAACCACATTGGAAGGATTCCTTCAAAAATATATTAAGGGGGTCAAAAATACCATGGATTTCATGTACTCTCTGTCGATTAAAAATGTGTATAAATCCTACTTCTTTCTGATTATGCAAGCAACTATATATTATCCGCATTTCGATGAAAAAATCCAGAATATAATCGATACAGAAAAAAAGGTATGGGAAAAAATAATCAAGCAAGCAATACAGAGTGGAGAAATAAATGAAGATACCAATATCAAAGAAGCTATTATAAGATTCAGATGCGGTTTTCTTGGGTTGGCATTTATGAGATCTCTAACAGAAGGAATGGATATAAACAAGCTAACAGAATATTACACAGCTACTTATATGAGTTTAAAAAAGAAAGTCTAATATAGGTGTCACACAATCTAACAGCACTAGTAATTATGGAACAAAAAGTATTTATAACAAAAGTATCTGCTTTTCTCCCCAATGAACCGGTTCTGAACGAAGACATGGAATCGTATCTGGGTAAAATAGGCGGTATCCCTTCACGGGTTAAAAGTATCGTACTACGACAAAATGGTATCAAAAAGCGATACTACGCTCTGGATGCCGAACAGAACATCACGCACAGTAACGCAGAGATGGCGGGTAAAGCTATCAGCCAGCTTCTGGATGAAAGTGTAGAAGAACGGTTGGGTGTTCTGGCCTGCGCATCCAGTACACCTGACCAGATGTTGCCGTCACATGCTGCTATGACACATGGTGCATTGGGAAACAAGCCTCTGGAAATTTATTCTCAACAGGGAGTTTGTCTGACTGCATTTCAAGCATTGAAAGCAGCTTATATGTCTGTGAAATGTGAAGAAACTGAGGCGGCAATCTGCAGCGCTTCAGAATTGGTATCACCCACTTTTTTCGCCCGAAATTATGATCCGGAATATGAAAAATGCCATGATGCGGGAACAGATCCCTACATGGCTTTTGAAAAGGATTTCATGAGGTACATGTTATCAGACGGCGCCGGTGCCGTCTTGTTGGAAAACAGACCGTCATCATCCGGACTGTCACTTGAACTTAACTGGATCAATATGATTTCTTACGCCAATGAGTTGCCCGTATGTATGTTCATGGCATCAGAAGTCCAACCGGACGGTAGGTTGAAAAGCTGGAAAGAGTTTACTCCCCAGGAAATTGCCGACAAAGCAATTCTCGTGGGGAAACAGGATATACGGGTATTGAAAAAATACATTATCAAGTATTGGGTTGATCATCTGGAAGCCTGCTTTGCCAAAAACAACCTGAATCCTTCAGATATAACATACGTAATCCCCCATGTATCGTCAATGTTCTTCTATGGCAAGTTGGCAGAAGAGATAACCAATAGAAATATAGATTTGCCTACCGACAAATGGTTCACCAATTTGCCGGATGTGGGTAATATCGGTTCTGCTTCTATTTATGTTGCATTGGAAGAATTGTTTCATTCCAATAAACTGAAAGTCGGAGATAAAATACTGTTGCTTGTACCGGAAAGCGGTCGTTTTTCTTACGGAACCGCCCTATTGACTGTATGCTAAAATAAATAATATATAACCAAACCAACAAAAGACGGCAAATAATTATTTTGCCGTTTTTTGTTAGAACTCACAATAAAAAGTCAGTTCTGAAATGCCTGATAATTGATTTAATGTATCATAGACTGATTTATATAGTGGTGTCCGGTTAAGTTGTTCCACCAAAGAAGAATTTGTATTTTTAAAAATGTCCCATTCACAGGCGAACTGTTTGAACACAATTTTGTAATGATGCCACACTACAGGAGGGCACCAGTTCTGAAGGAATACAATGCCATCAGGGTCGGGGTTATCACTGGCTATCAATTTAACAATCGCTTCTCTTCTTTTTTCAACCCGGAAAGTCAATTCAACCGAATCGGAGCCTTCTCTATATTTTTGATAGAGTGCCAACGAATGTGCATGGGTCTGCTCATAGGTGAACTCCTGCCTATAGAATTTCAGCAAAAGAACGAAAGTTTCAGCATATCGTTCAAACAGCTCAAGCCCTGTTTCTTCTTTTGATTCATACGGACGAATTGGGGAAACAAGGTTTCCCTTTAATGTATTCGTATAATATTTCAAATAGTCAATTGATTCCATACAATGTTCCATAATTACATCCTCATCTTTATTTATTGTAACATCAAATTATGTATCATCACCACCGGACAGCCATTCCGATAACCACAGTACAGGCCGATACTCATTTCTTCCGCTCCCTCATCTTCTGTGAAGAGCGTCAGGTAAACGGATGAAACATTCTGAGAGAATGTTCTCAGTATCTTCGCATCGGTGAAAGCCTTTTCCGATACCGGCAGTACTTTATAATCACCCCGGAATGTTTCCACTTCCTTTCTAAGAGTGTCCAGAGTAAGCCTACCATTCTTTATAAGAAATCCCTGTACTTCATCATATTTGCCTTCGGATATGCATAATATGATTTCAGTAATTAAAGGTTTAAAATCGTTCAATTCCATAATATTTATTATTTAAGGCTTTAACGCCTGATTCAATTAATATGCCGCAAAGTTAGGAATGAAATTCGGTTTTCTCTTTTCGATTTTCGACTATTTTTTTTCGATTTTCGCTCAACCATCATATATATCTTGGAAAACTACCAGATGCCCTACTGAAAATCAGGGCAAAGCCTTTCAAAATAAGAATAAATGATGTATCTTTGCCACATATAGGAAGCGTTGTGTATGCTTCCGTTTGTGCATTCGTATTACTCGTGATGTGAAAGATTGGTCATTTTTCTAATGGAAAACGAGATGAAATACGCAATGCTTATGCTGTATGCTTTTATACGGTATGGGCTTGTGTTTTCTTTCTTTTCCATAAGCTACGACCAATGGCTTCACATCAGAGGGGAAATTCGGCCCATACCTTTTTATATATCAAGCAAATGGGCTGTTTTGTATAATCAATAAACAGATATTTATGAAAGATGCCTACATTCCTCATTATGATGTGAAATCCCTGATTCTGAAAGAAACATTCAAGATGCTTCTTGTCCGTAATCCGGAAAGTATTACGGTGGCTGAACTTGAATCCGCAATCGGGTTTACAAGAGGTTCTATATTTTATCACATGAAAAATAAGAAGGAGATTATCGAGCTGGCAATGTCCACTCACCTTTGTTCTTCCTTCAATCCGTACTTCCCGGTTAACTCCTTACATATTAAGACCCTGAAACAATATATTGAAGCGAAGATAAATCATCTGTCCGGTATATGCAGGTGGATGGAAACAGAAGGCATACATGTAAATATCGGAACAACATTTTTCCATATCTTATCCCAACTGGAAGTCTGCCATCCCGAATTTTCCGAACTGATGTTTGATATGCGAGAGAAAGATAAGCAGCAATGGGAGAAAATTCTCAATATGGCTGTAGCTAACAGAGAGATAGAAACAGCTATGGATATAAAACAACTGGCCAGTGTTTTTTGTGATTCATATACAGGTTATCTGATACATGACTTCGGACAAAGACAAGACATACATAACAACAGCCTTTATTCCCTTTACGAACTGATAAAACGAAAATATTGATATTACAAGAATACTATTTTTTTAAAAAAATATTTACACATAGTACATTTCTACGTTAAGCACTCCACTTAAAAAAGAAATACTTATGTAATCCCATGTCGAAGATGGGATACCCGCCCATATCCCTCCTTTTCCCTAAATATAAGCATCTATACCCAGACGAGATGCTTTAGACGGGTCACTGGAAATGGTACACATCCGTCCCGAAGTCACTACATCCAATTTAATCTTCACTTCCATATCTGCGGCAAAAAGCATATCAATCAGTTCAAGCAATATATATCTGCATTTTCCGTTGTCAAGAAACTCCGGTATACGGTTAAAGGGAATGTTGTGAACAGTAATGCACGTATCGTATCTGCCGCTTCTGAACTCCGTGCCAATTACTAATGTCTCACCCAAACGTGCCTGTCCGAATGCCGGAAAACTGCCACACTTTTTACGATTCAGCACATGGGTAAGAGTGACAGGTAATCCGAGTATTAAAGAAAGGGCTTTGGTAATTTTATGTTCGTTTCCACGTATCTTATGGATGATGGGAATGATCCTCATGAACAAGGTGGCTTGTTCTAGCGATAGTTGTCGAATCACCGGCCAATAAGCAGTGAACACATTCGTAAAATCCGGATAAACATTTTTTCTATCAACCCGACGTTCAAGCAATTGCATCTGTACAATCGTCCGGTCTATTTCATCCTCAAATACGGAAAAGAATTTCCGTATTTCCATCTCTTCTTTCCGATACTGCCTGACCTGATTGACAACTTTCTTTATGTCCGTGGACTCCAACAAATCAATACCCAAGAAAAATACTCCCTCCGGCAATACATCATAAAGTCCTTCCCGGTTGACATAGATACGCAAACAATCGTTTATCTCGTCATCAGGGCTATATTCCATTCTGACATTCTCTATATCTTTCCCGACTTTCATACGGGAACTACCCAAACGAGTTATTTGTATACTGTCAGGACTGACACCTTCCTCAATTAATGTAGCTGCAACCACTTCCGCCAGATAATCCGTATCCAACGAATTGATTGACGAAAGAGAACTTTCAATATGTGACAAACCAATCTTTCCCATTACTAAACAATTTGAGTGAATATACGATAGTTGAAATGATCCGGTGAACGGGTGATGAGCTTAGTTTTCAGTTCGTCGATAAGCAACGGCATTTCCCTTTCCGAATCAGTGCGTATAGACAAGTGAACATCAATTGATGAAATCAACCCTTCACCCGGTTTTTCACTGACCATCACTCCCGGCTTGATGTCAACAGACATCGCCAGACCGGAGAGTTCCTTGCAACAGAAGTTTATAATATCCGCCTTTGTATAGATCCGGTCACGAGTGGTAAGAATATATTTGTATATATCAAACCGGTTGGCAGATGCCGGAATGCTTTTCCCCCCTCTTGTCGTTGTCAGGAAATAAACCTGCCGTTTATCAATACTGGAACTATTTTGAGGTAACAGTCCCATACCTACGGGCAAACCGTTGGCACGTTCACAGATTGTCGTATAGTAGGAAATGTATAATTTATCCGCATTTTCCGGTAAATCAGCAAGTAGGTATGACAATGAACCAACAGCAGACTGGATATTATTAATGATCCGTTCCATGCTATTCAACAGTCTGTCCATTTCCTGTATTTCATCTGAAAAAGTATCTTTCTGCAATGATGCGATGACAGCCCCCCGACCTTGTAAAAGGTCAAGCACCCGGTAAAGATACTCTTTGATGTCACGGGAGTTCATACGCTCGCAACCGCCATAGCGAACTGCATAGGTTGCGCCTTTTTTTTCAGAACCGCCATTAAATGGAATTTCAGTATATAACCGGTTCTGTGCGTCCATTACAGAATCCACAGAGAAAAAATACTCCTGTTCGCTTGTTGTCAATGGTACGACAGCGGTCAAGTCATTGACACTTGCAATCTTCTCATTCAGCCGTTTGTTTTGTACAACAACGGCATTGATACTGACTTTCAATTCTTCCAAACAGTCTGGGGTAAAGTTAGAGGGAAAGTCAACCCGGAACCAGTAAAGAGGATTCAGTTCACCAGAAGACAACATATCTTCCATATAAAAATCTTTCAATTCTTCAGGGAAAAGCGTTGCTTTTTCCTGAGAAAGAGTGATTGGAGTAGTGATACGGATAAACTGGTTATTGTATATGGAAAGAATGTCCCTATTAATCTCTTTTTCTATATCACAGATAGAAAATAGACTTTCCGGTTCATCAGTTTCTTCTGCCGGAGGAAAGCCTTGCATGGCAGTAAGTGGTTGTCCGTTTAAGCTCCATTTGGCATACGCCAACATGGAATAAAGGGACTGTTTTTTCTCACGGTAAGGAAGCTCGAAATAGAACGATAAATCATCCAGTTTGTATATTTCCGGGGCAAGTTGTAGCCCGATCCAAGCTGTACGGGTGAATTTACCCCGCATCTCATACGGTGCATGATATATCAATTCTTTGGTCATGGTACTATCCATATTGAAAATATCGCCATTGCATATCATACGGCAGACATCTCCGGCATATATTTCCGTTCTCCGTAAAGGATAGAAGCTATATTCCTCTACTATCTGTCCTTTGTTTCTGGGAATATCCGCAAAGAACCCCGAATCGGTATTTACTGTATATTTCAGTATGTCCCGTGGAAAGGCATGGATAACACTGTGCGCCGGACGTACACTTACCAAAATGTCAGGAGTCAGCATATTGGCTATCTTGTCCAATATACGGTGCTGACTAGTTTCTATATCGTGAGATAAGCCAAAAACTTCACTGGAAAGAGCTTCGAGAAGAAGCTTAACAAGAGGATCAAGATTCTCTACTTTCTTCACTCCCCAATAATTCATCGCATGGCGATACATACGGTTCTTGATGACTTCTTTGCTGTAATTTTGAGTGCTCATATTCTTTATTTCTAAATAATGTTCTATTGCTTTGAATGATTATTCTGCACATAATGGTAACA
Source organism: Phocaeicola sp. GP0067 (assembly GCF_031119655.1). Classification (NCBI taxonomy): domain Bacteria; kingdom Pseudomonadati; phylum Bacteroidota; class Bacteroidia; order Bacteroidales; family Bacteroidaceae; genus Phocaeicola; species Phocaeicola sp. GP0067. The sequence goes on along the minus strand of NZ_JAVHZY010000007.1, from coordinate 64,186 downwards.
AGGCATTTGCCTGAATGCATCCTAATTCACTACTCTTGTGCCAGTCTTCGCAAGCTCCATCCTTGTCTCCAGATTGATTGCGGGCTAGTCCACGGCCATAATAGAGTTTGCAATCTTCGGGGAAGTGCTCAATGCCCTCTCCATAAGCTTGAGCAGACTCTTTAAAGCGTTTTAAGTCATATAAAGCACGTCCCAGATTGTTATATAAATCGGCATCAGGTTCACAATTCTTTATTGCCTGGCGATAAGTTGCAACCTCACCTTCATAATCTCCTATATCGAATTTTACTACCCCGAGATTTATGTAAGCACTTATATATTGGGGGTTAATCTCTATCACTTTTAGATAGTCAGCAATAGCTCCTTTGTTGTCGCCAAGATTTGACTTTGCATTTCCTCTATTGTAAAAAGCATTTGCGTATTGATTATTTATTTTGATAGCTTGAGTGTAATCACTGATAGCTCCTTTATAATCGTTTCTTTTTGCTTTATTTAGCCCTCTGTTTAAATATGCTTTAGTGTATTGAGGGTTAATTTTTATAGCCTCTGTGTAATCGTCAATTGCCCCTTGGATATCGCCGAGATTGGCTTTACTATTTCCTCTATTGTAATAGGCAAATAAGTAGTGAGCATTTACCTCTATAGCTTTAGTGTAATAAGCAATAGCCTCTTTGTTATGACCTAGTTTCGAACTAATTTTCCCTAAATTATAAAATGCAGTATCATAATTGGGTACTAGCTCAATGACTTTGATAAAATCACGATATGCACCTTCCCAATCCCCTTTATTGATTTTTTCATTTCCTTGAAGTCTATAACTCCTTATTGATAAAGATGAATCAGAAGAATATTGTACTTTTGGAGATTGGCGCGATGTACAACAGCTAGTAAGAAATAGTACTATAATGTATAAAATAATATTTTTCATATCTATAATTTATTCATTAGGTTCACTAACATCATCTCTCTTAACTCTCGGAAACGGTTTTATCAAACCAGCTTTTATAGCTGCTTCTATCACTTCTGGCGAATTTGTATCAAAAGAATGGTTATCAACTCCATCTGCCAAGAAATTAACAATAGTCCCTAAATACTTTAGCTTACCCGGCAATACAAAGAGAATTGGTTTATAATATGGATTAATTTTATGTTCTTTTTTAGTTTTCTTATTAAATGTTTCTACAATCTCTATCTCTTTTTTTAATGATTCAATTTTTTCTTCAATTCTCTCTATATTTGACGATCTTGCATCTGCTTCACCATTTACTATTTTTATAGGGTATGGAGGAAACTTTAATAGTCTTGATTCTAATGATTTACTAAACTTAATCATATAATTATTCGCATCAGTTTCATTAAAGAAAAGCCTACAAATACATTTCATATCCATACTCTCAATATCTTTTAGGGTTAATTCAGGACAGCCATCCACTAAATAATCACTTAGAGTATATGATTTGAAATTAGGTAGTTCTGGAATTATACGATAACCTAAACATTCATATTCTATAGTTTCTTTATGTAGATATACATTATCTTGTCCATAACCTCTTGAAGTAATATTTACATGTGATACTAATACAATTTCCGCACGTGCTATGGTGTTTCGCAATTTATTAAGTAGAGATATTCGATGAGCACAATTATTTTTATATTTTGCTCGGTTTATCTCATCAGTTAATTGATATGATGGGAGTTCGATATTTACTAATTTATCATATTCAAAAGTACTGGTATTAAACGTCATTCGTGAGTTTTCAAGTACCATATGCTCAAATAAAGCTATTCCATCCACTCGATCATATCTATTATATAGTGAAAGATGCTTAATAGGACATCTTTTAATATTGGGAGCATCATTTTTTGCGAAATTAGCAGGATTCTCCGGGTTCAGATATGTATAAATTGTCATACTTGAATTATAAGGAGGACTCATACGAATTTCTTTAAATTCTGTTTTAATTAATTTGAGTCCAGTAATAGGTGTTGCTGTGCTAAACTGCACTTTGTTAAAAACAGGCGAAGCGATAGTTATGAGATAAATAGTTTTAAATCTATTCTTAGCTGCTAATATATCAGCTGCCTGAATTGCAACATTTCCGCCATGACTATGGCCTATCAATACTATTTCTTCATAGCCATCGGAATGATTTAACACATAATTAACAAGCCCTTTATCTCCTGGTAGTAAACAAGCATTTCTTCTATCTTCAAGATTATTTGTCCAACCAGCTAATTGACTCCAATCAAATTTTGTATCTACAGAGTCCTTTTTATTATCTGGCTGAGCAATCAAATTAAGTTTTTCAACTGTATCTTTCCATTCTTCCCATCTACTGCAAGAAGATTTTGTACCATGTATATAGAATGCTTTCCTATTTAGCGTTTCTTCATAGTACGTTACATATTCGCCAGTATTATTATCATAAAATCGTGCCATAATTATTTATATTGAATTACAAAATTCTCTATTGTAGCAAAATTTTCAGAGTTCACTATTCCAGAAACTAACATTTCTGTTGATCCGTTGTCAAAGACATGCCCTTTCGATGCAAGTATTTTTACCGTTACTTGTTCACCTTCTTTATAACCTCGTGTAATAATATAGAGAGTAACTTTGCGACCTTCTTGCACTTCTCTCATTTTTTTATCAGTCACTTCATCAATCCAATATACATCTAAAATCTTTTTGGCAAAATCTATTGGATTTATTATGGTCAATGTAGCCGTTTGACCACTATATACTATTTCTAGATTTTCGCCACTTATCATACAAGGTATTTTAGACTTGACTAAAAGGGCATTACTATTCCCAATAATGGTTTCGGAATAATCTATCCACTCTCCAAGACTTATTACACCTTTACATGGAGGAGGAGGACATAGTGGCTTTTGTTGTGATGGATGCATACAAACACCAGTAAAAGCAAAATTCTTTTTACCATCTTTATCACCAACAGTTGCCCAAAGCTTATCTTGCAATTTGACAGACTCTGTTGTAACAATTAAATTCGCAATAGGAGGATTACAATACTTGCATTGTACTTTTGCTCCCTCACACACAAATTTAACCTGCTCATTCTTGTCTGTCCATTCTCTTCTCTTTTCTTCTTTTTTATTTGAAGATGGCGTGTTTTTACTTGCTCCCATATCTTACAAATTTAGTAATTAGTTAATTTGAAGCTCCAAGATATATCTACATCCTCTCTTACATAGTCTACTTCAATATTTGCATTAATAGGATATGTATTGTTTATATGCATATCAATAATCCCTTGGTATTTTTTTAATTTAATAATATTAGGATTGATAGTTTTTCCGCTGACATTATATCTTCGCATTTGCGAATCAGCAGAAATCGGTGTTATTAATTCTTCAAATTGATAATTGTCAAAATCCGATAACCCTACGGCTCTGTATCCTTGCCATGCTGAATCATGTTTTAAAGGAATCAGAGGAAAGATTAAACCAAAATAAAAATACTGAGCCATAGGTGCAATATTATAATTCTGATGCAACATTTGATTATCAATGTTTTCAATATACTTAGTCACGGAACTACCTATGTAATCTCTCAAAAGTAAATTTTTGATTTCAGACCAAGATTCCATCATTTCCTTGATATTATCAATGGAAACAATCTTTCCATATTCGTTTATTTTACATCTGATCCAGTCATACCTGTATATAGTTCGCCTTAAAAAATCTTCACTTTTTATCAAGGAACGATCTAATTCCATAAAAATATTATCTATTTCTATCTCAAGTATGTTTAATTGGCGAAACTGGTTCTGGTTTATGTCAAGAGTGTTTGGACCTAATTGGATATTGTTATATTTGTCTGTTGAGATATTCTCGACAAGATATGTAAGTTCGTAACGATTTGTCTGAAAATCGCCATTACTTTTCTTTATCGCTAAGTCAGCTTCAAGTAGATATCTCATAACAATTCGTTTAATAGCTGTTGTCATATGATAATAGTAATATCAAACTATTATTTTCTCTTGGTTTCCATATAGTTATCGATCAATGATCCTCTCTTATCATTAATAAATCGATTTATTTGGAATAGTATCTTACCTGTATTTCCATGAATGATATATCCTGTATATTCCCATGAATTAGGAGATTTGTTAATATAGACCAGATATTGAGGACATTTTAAGAATTCATCATCTGGAAAACGTTCTACGTTCCGGCAAATTCTTGAATCCGTAATATCTACATTCAGTTCCAGCCGAAACAAAGTAATTAAATTTTCCACTGTGAATTTGTATAGGGCATCATAATCATCTGATAAAACAAAATTATTAGGTGTTTCGCAATTATACTTTTTCAAAATTGCGTCATAAAAAGAAATTTCATATGACTTTATAAAACCATCGGGATCATAATACCCGCTATACAAATATCCTGAATTGGGGTGGTTTCGTTCATCAGTATATCCTTCAATTTTTTGTCCGTCAGAATCATACCATACAATTTGTCTGACATTCATATCATATTTGTCAGTAAAATGATATTCATCTCCATCTTTGTGCTGATTAAAGATAGAAATATTGAATTTTTTAGGTACTTTGAAATCACTTGGATCAATCATGATAATCTTTTTAGAAGATGATGAATCATCTTGGTTTATTGATAAATCTATTTTCTCACTTGTATGTACTATTGTTCTACTCTCTTTATTACTACAAGCCAATAATAGAAGTAGCGCGATAATATATATCTTCATTTTATGTGAATTTCTTAATTATATCCCATTGCCATTTCCAAGTAGTAATCATAGAACCAAACCGATAACTCATTATATTATCCGTCGCATTTTGGGGATCATAATGCCCATGAGGATAAATATATTTTTTATATTTTGTCGTAATGACTGATTCTCCACTTAGTTCACGATGTGTATGCCAAAGCCCATATCCATGTAGAGATTCATGACCTATAACTTGAGGATTGTAATTTCGTTCTTGAAATAGTACGAGATTTTTTACACCTATTTTTTCTACTTGTCCGGCTGTGCCATCATAAGTCCTAATTCCAAAAGCAAATATGGGGAAACAATTTTTATATGCTGCATTGTTGGGGTCTCCCATAAATTTTTTTCTTAGGTAGCTAAACATACTTCCTCTATCCGCATCTTCATTTAATTTCCCTTTGGGGTCTATATATTTACCTTTTTGAAGAAAATTCGGGTCTTTTGATACATCCATAACAATATCAGTACTACCAGTTGCAGTTTTTCGTTTTGAGTATATGTCAGGCTTTATCAATGCCTGATAAAGCGTTCTGCACATTTGTTCTCTTTCTGAATCTGCAAAACTTCCTTTTTGTGTTTTGCCGGCAACATTCGTTTTTACACATACAAATACCATTTCAACTTCTTCCCTGTGTATTGCGGAATTTGGACGCAGAATTAATCTTCCTGCAAGTGTCTTTTGAGACTCCTGTTCTATTTTTGACATGAAGAATGAGCCTAAAGGGTAAGCATAGACATTTATCTCTTGTTCCTGATTAAAATCTTTGTTGCATTGAATCGTTATTGATCCCGCAACTGTTTGCTTGCATTTTTTGGTTATTGGGATTAAATCAGATGTGTCTACTGTAAATAATTCTTTATTATATGAAAATTCAATCTTTTCTATATCTTCGTCAATTTCAATTAATACACATAGCTTTGCCTTATAAGTCGGTTTAGGAGTTATTGATGCCTTATCACTATATTCTTTGGAAAAAAGATTGAGATAGGGAACAAAGTACTTTTCTCTTCCGGCTAACCAAGGAGCAGTAAAAGGACGCCGTCTGATATAAATTTTTTTATATTCATTCTCTAATTTTTTATAAGCTTCATCCTTGGATAAATCAGTCTTCCCATTTTTAAAACCACCTTGAATAATATCTTTATAAGGGGGTTCTACCGCTTGTGGCTCGTCAATCCGTAACCAGTCAAAGCCAAATGAGCCGTCATAGTCATAGTCTGTACGAAATTCAACAATACAAATAGGGTCTATTTTATCTTCACATAAAAAAGACTCGAAAAGATCATATACAAAACTATTGTATCCCATAACTTTTCACTTTTAACCTTTACTAACTCTAGCATCATCAGCTCCCTGTAAAAGTGCCTTTGAAGCACTTTTTAGTATAATATCACCTTTAAAAGTCTCAATATCAATATCTCCACTTTTGCAGTTGAAGTTCTTCCCAATGTTAAGTGACAATTTATCATTTATCACTTCTTCTAAATTTGTAGATGTTTGCTTTATATTTTTACCTACATCTATATTTGCACTATCTTTGACATTTACATTCGTGTTTTCTTCAACATTAATATTTAGGTTTTTAGCATTTAAGGTCATCGTTTCACCTGCCGTAATCGTCACATCCTTATTTGCAGTAATGAGAATATTGTCGCCGGAAGTATCTATTTTTATAGTATTCTTTTTTCTATCCTCAATTGTAATTCCCCATTCTCCTCCTTCATCATCATTAAACTCTATAAGATGTCCGCTACGTGTAATGATGCTTTTAACACTGTTTTCAGATTTTCCTCCTTCTCCATTATTTGTATGAAACATACTACCAGAAACGTAAGGACAAGACGGATTTCCGAATTCAAAATCAACCAACACTTGATCTCCTTTTTCTGGTACAAAAACAAAACCACGATTTTTAGGGACGGCTTTACTTGTGCCAGCATCCAAACTTCGTACCCGAATCCAGTTTGTTGTTTTATTCTGGTTCTCCTGCCATACAAACTGTACTTGGACCCGCCCAATGTTTTCTGGATCAGTATTGCTTATCACCTTAGCAAGCATTGGTCGTGCATCTGGTAACACAACGTTATTAACCGGAATACGCTCCATACTTGCCGGGATACCTTCAAATGTGTTGGAATATACACCATTCTTATCAACCTCATGGATTACAGACATCACCCTATATTTTCCCAAATCCCGACGGTCACACATGGAAGCCGGTATTTTGACCGCAATCGGTTCGCCAATACGCACACGGCAAGTCTTACTCTTACCTTTAAGCCAAACCAAAGAAGCCGTATCACGTCCTTTCTCAAACTCCAAAAGCCGATTCATGTGAACCGGATGCCCGACTACCGCTTTGTTATATAAAGTAGTAGGAGACTGATAAACGGACTCGGACGTACTAATTGCATTTGCCAGATAGGTGTTGATACCGTTCACACTGGCACTGTCATCTGCATACAGAGGACGGTCATCTTCCGCCATATAGTCATGGCGTGAATAATGGAAAGGAGTCACACGGGAACCGAAACTAACCTTATCTAAATCCACGTCGTAGGTGACGGTTTCATCCTTGTCCTTTTGCGGATTTCCAAAATGAAGCTTCTGTCCGTCATAATAGAACCATTCGCCGTATTGGTAAGCAATCCTACGAAGAAACTCATATCCGGTTTCTTCGTGCATCTGAGCATAAGGAATCTGTTCATTGAAAAGGGGTTTGTTGACAATCTCCACTCCATTGCCATAATTCTTCACCACCTCTCCGACAATAGCCGACAGGGTATAATCCATAAAGGAATCCATTGTCTTTCCGGATTCAAGCAGAATAGTAGGACTGCATCCTCTGTAATGGATAGTACCGGAAACTCCTCTCTCCCCATCCATTCCGATTTCGGTGATGATACCTTTGAAGATGCTTTCATCACCGCTAATTACATGTTTCATTCGGATTACCACACTCTGCCCCTGCATGGCAATCATGCTTTCACGCTCGTTGTACCAGATATTCTCTCCCGGCAGAGGGGGACACAACACACCAATATCAAAAACATGGTGCCCGTTGAACACCTGTTTGAGATAAATTGTAGTGAACTTACATTCACTGCCACCTATAGAAACAGTCGCTTCCACTTGATTCCAGTCAGTCATGATAATCCTTTTTTAATAAATTCTATTTCGACATTTCGTATTCAGAGTTCCAAGAGGTTCCCTCTTCACCTTTCGTCCCATCCAACTTAACGACAAATTCTTTTGCCGGGAAGAACGGTATCATAGTTATATCCAAATATATACGGTCTTTCTTTACCGGATCGCGCTCAAACCGCTCGATGCTATATTTTTCAATCAGTCTATCCGGCCCCTTGATGCTATCCAGGAAGCGGATCATCTGCTGGCGCAAATCTTTCTCCGACTTGCTTGTCCAGTTCTCAAATGCCCTTCTGTTCAGAAAGTCAACGAGCACTTTTGCCACGTAGTCAAATACACGAACCACGGAGTAGGTCTGTAATCCCAAATTATCACCGTTGAAAATGGATTTGCCGGAGAATGCCATCACTTTCTTATATTCATTGACCAACGGGATAAGTCCCATCTTTTCCAACTTAGATATTTCACTCTTTTTCAGAGGAAATACAACTGCATCCACCTCATCAAGTGCGCCGAATTTCTTACCGGCAGTAATCTGTGACATAAGAGAGCCATATACCTTGCCGGACAATGCTGATGATGGAGAGATGTGCAAATCTTCCTCTTCACCTAATTCTGCATATTTAGCCCGACCGATCAGCCAGTTACACACCAGTGAAGTATTGCTCTTAAAACCGTCACCGCCCGAAATATTAGACTCGTAGAACATTTCAATCACATCATCAGGCTTTTCAAGGTCGGCAAAATCAGAGAACAAATACACCTTATTATTATAGGCTATCTTTGCCCATTTCTCCACAGTTTTGTTGGAACCGAGGAATCCCGGAATGACAAGCAAAGAGTAGTTGTCTCTCAAATCAAGTTTGTCATAATACTGTTTCAGTTCATCCTCCACAGCATCAATGAAAATCGGATTATCCAAATCGGTGGTTTGTTCCATCGAAGCATTCATAATCGAGATATTGGTAATTTTATCCTGTCCGGTATTGTCATAGAACGATTTAACTTCTCTGTAAGCACGTTCCAGATCCTTAACCTTTTCGGCTGCTACCAACTGGTTGGCAGCAAGCAAGCCGGAAACCTCGTTCACTTCCGTATTGCAAGCGGACAGCATTTCATCAACTGTGCCGTTCTCTTCCAACATTTCAATCCACAAATCCAGCGTGCGCAACAAATTACGTCTGTCCTCCTTTTTGTCTTCATCTTTTAGATATATACTCATTCTAGCTTTCCGATCCGGATTGAGATTCTGCACCCTGTCAATCGCCGATTCGAGAAAACTGAAACCGCCAAACCGGGATAGTTTACCCAAATTTTCTTTCAGCGTATCCTGTGAAAAACGTTCATGAACAGCTTCACGGCTTTGTGACAACTGTTGCGTATCTGTCGCTTTAGTTCCTTGTTCTACCATGTTTTTTCCTTTTTATATTATACTGTAATTACAGTGACTCTTCCACCTGCTTTCTCAATTCTTTCAATATAATTAGCATGGCTGCCTTTGTATCATTGTTGGCAATAACACGCTGCAATACCTTGTTGGAGCGAAGCTGTTTAATCACTTTTTCATAAAATTCTTTGCGGATGCTCAGATTGTTAAGAAAAGGACTACGCTGGGTCATGCTTTTGACAGAGAAGTCCCCCACATTGCCGAACCGAAAATTCTCCGTTACATCCTGCCCTTCTTTATCCTGAAAATTCACATCGATGTTCGGATCAAAATACTTGAATACATCTTCTATCGTATATAAATGATCTACTATCTCAGGAACACCGGGTTCTTCGGCTGTCATTTGGTTAACTATTAGTGTACGATTGCCGGGAATATCGGCAATGCCCTCATTGGCTTCCTGCTCTACCGCATTACCGCCAATACCTATTTTGTCATCTATCATAATTCTGATTTATTAATTGTTTCTGCTTTAAGAAGTCTTATTTTTCATTGGTGCTATTAAAAAAAGAGACTGCCCATATTGCATACCTTATAGGAAAACTTTACAGAACAGCCTCTTTTTACGTTTTTTAAGTCCGGCTTATTTTGCATCCGGCCAGTCTTGTTCAAAGACAGCACCACCGATGGTTAATTTCTGAGCCGAAACTTCGAATTTGATAACCATAGGCTTCTTACCTTCAACATCAGCTACTTCCTGGAAGCGGGTGATATAGCCCTTTTCCCATTTCAACTCTTTCATCACAGATTCTTCATCTCCCTTCTTGTACACAACAGTACCTTCGTGAGGTTTGAACTGACTAACCATGTTTTCGATAATGGTTGTGTCTTCTGTAGATTCAATGGTAATTTTGATAATACCACCATACAGATGGGAAGCCGGACGCCCTTTAGCATCAACATCTCTCTTGATTTCGTAATCCACAAAGCGGATATCGAACTCCTTTGACTGAAATTTCAATGTCGATTTAAACATAGCATGAAATTTTTTAAATGAATAATAGGTTAACGATCTCGTTTGATGTGAACATTTGCGTTTGGTACTTGTTATATTATAACAGTCATAATACAATAAAGCCAAATAACTCCTGTATCACGCCCTAAAAATAGAGCTTTTTCTGTATATTACAAAAAAAATCTCTGTTTTTTTTATTGGTTTTGAAATAAAAATTAAGAAAATCTCTTGTTTTTATCGTTTTTATCCTATTTTTGCAGGTAGAAAAATTGATTGGAATGAGGTTTTTATACCTATTCTATATTATAACTATTATAATTCTAATACCCGATTAAAATAGAAGAACATGGAAAACGATTTTGTAAATTACTTAAGCGAATCAGTAAAGATTGCGATCCGTATAGCGAAATCTATTGCACGGGAATATGCAAACGAGTGTTATACACCTTCGCACCTGCTAAAAGCTTTGATGCATAAAGAAATCGGCCTGCAAGGATTCATTCAAAGCTTGGGAAAAGATACCGGATATATTGAGGATTGGGCAGAGGTGCGTATTGAAGAAGTACCCCGTTCGGGGAAAACTTCGGAAATTACGGCAGACAAGCAAATAGCCCATGTGTTTGAAGAAGCCGATATGGTACGGCTGAAACTGGGACTGCTGGAAATTAACCCGATATGTGTACTGGCTGCTCTCGCAAAGCCGGGGACTGCCTACTCCATCGCGCAACTGAAATCCTTTCCTATAAAAGAAGAAGAAATCTTATCATCCGTAGTAGACAGCCAAGATATTGCCCATGACATTACAGCCGACATACCGGCATCGGGAGGAGAAAACGGGACGGCATCGGCAGCCCTATATAAATATTGTATAGACAAGACCTCGGAAATCAGAGAAAATGAAATGCACGAAATCGTGTGCCGTGAGAACGAAACCCGCATGATGATAGAAACACTGGGACGCAAAGGCAAACCGAATGTACTCATCACCGGAGATTCGGGGGTGGGTAAAACTGCCATTGTGGAAGGTTTGGCACAGTCTATTGTAAAGGACAAAGTGCCATCCTTTTTGAAAGGAGCCGTTATATTGGAATTGGATACAGGTGCTTTGATTGCCGGAGCAAGCTATAAAGGCGAAGCGGAAGACAGACTAAAGAACCTGATAAAAGAACTTCGAAAAGTGGACAAGGCTATCCTGTTCATTGATGAAATACATACGCTGCTCGACCCCAAACAAGGGAACAATGGGATAGCGGGCATTCTTAAACCGGAACTGGGCAAAGGAGACTTGACAGTCATCGGTGCAACTACCGCCGACGAATACCGAAAAATTATAGAACCGGATCATGCTTTCAGCAGACGTTTTGAAGAACTGAAAATTAATGAACCGGATATTTCATCAGCTATCATAATGGTAGAATCCGCCTTGAATACCTACACCGACTTTCACGGGCTGGAAGTAACGGAAGAGGCAGTACCGGAATGCGTACGTCTGGCCAAACGTTATGTCAAGGACAGAAGATTGCCGGACTCTGCCATTGACTTACTCGATCGCACGCTGTCTGCCGTGAAACTTATCAATGAAACTTCCCAAGAATGTATAGAAGAACTGTCAACTGCCTTGAACGAGCTGGAAAAGAAGGAGGACGTGGATAGCGGAGCCAAATTGAAAAAGCTAAAAGCCATCTACCATACCATGCAGAACCGATTGAGTCCGGTTCTGCTCGGAATGATAGCCGAAGATATTCATCCGGAGAATTACGATACGGCGGAAGAACTATCCGGCTATATCAGACAGAAAATAGAAGCACTACACTCTTTTATTGCGGAGCCTATCAGCAAAGTCGGACCGCAAGAGGTTGCAGCAGTGGTATCCTACAAAACCGGCATACCACTAGGCAAACTGCAATCCGAAGAGAAAGAACGGTTGCTCAATATGGAAAATATCCTCCGAAAAAGAGTAGTCGGACAGGATAATGCATTGAAAGTATTGACTGATGCGATTTTGGAATCCAGATCGGGACTGAACAAAGCGGGACAGCCCATTGGTTCTTTCTTCTTTCTGGGGCCTACAGGAACCGGAAAGACCGAACTGGCAAAGACACTTGCCGAAGCACTTTTCAATGATGAGAAGGCTATGATACGGTTCGATATGTCGGAGTTTAAGGAGGAGCACTCCGCAGCCTTGTTATACGGTGCGCCTCCGGGATATGTAGGATACGAAGAGGGTGGACTGCTGGTCAACAAAATACGAAGACAACCCTATTCAGTCGTATTGTTCGATGAGATAGAAAAAGCACACCCTTCAGTTTATGATATTTTTCTGCAAATCATGGATGAAGGAAAGTTGCATGATCGATTAGGCAAAGAAGGAGACTTCTCAAACTCTATCGTGCTGTTTACTTCCAATGTGGGCAGTGAATGGTTATCCAATCAACTGGCAGAGGGGAAAAATCCTACTACCACTCAATTGATGGAAGTGATGGGAAGGTATTTCAGGCCGGAATTTCTGGCACGCCTGTCGGAGATAGTTCCGTTCTCACCTATCGGAGAAGATATATTGCTAAAGATATTTGATATTCAGTTCAGGAATGTTTCGAACTTGCTGGAAAAGCAAGGTATAACTATTATTCTAACGGATGAAGTGAAAAAGTATCTTGCACATAAGGGATTTGATCCTAAATATGGTGCAAGGCAGGTGGCAGGAGTGATACGAAATTATCTTCGAAGACCTATATCCCGACTGATTATCAGCGGAAAATTATCCAAAGGGAATGTACTGAAAGTAGGTATGGGAGAAAACGAAGAGTTAACGTGGAATATTGAAAATATAGATTAAGAAATTCTATGATAGATGCCGGGCACAATTATCTGTCGGTGGTATATTCCACAACAATATACCCCTATAATGCGGATGGAAGGGATTTGTACGAATTGTTGGAATGTGACTACTCATTCATGAAAGATACCGAAAAAAACGGGGAAGTGACATCACGGGTAAAGGGCGGTGTCATTACGTTGCGACTATCGTCGCTCTCTACTAACAGTCTGTTCGGATGGTTTGTGAATACACGCCAGAAGGCAAACGGTGAAATACTAGTAACAGGGAATGACCGAAGGTGCAAACCCGTGCTGAAATTCGAGGATGCCCGATGTACCGGATTCCGTATGCAGTGTGGCAGCACAGAAAAAGCTCCCGTTCTTATACTGAGGATCAGTTCTCCGAAAATACGGATGGGAAACACAGAGTTTGATAACTTATAAAACTCAACATATGAATTTTTGGAGTAAACTATGGAGAAAGAATAATATCTCCGAATCTTCTGAAACTCACTCTGACAGAAAGGAAGCGGAGGTGAAACAGGAACTACCCGGCAGAAGCGTGAAAGAGCAGAAGCAGGAAAGAGCAGCCCATATTGTTCATAATGAACAGGACGAACTGTTACAGATTCTATTGGAAGTGGAACAGTCGGTATACGAAGCCGCCTGGTTCGACATCGACTTTAACCAGGAGAAAGACAAGGAAGGACGACCGGACGGCAGTGTGTACGGAGGTATAATTTCACTCAAATTGAAGGAGATGGAATCAGAAGATTCACTTTATGAATGGTTAGCACAAACACAGGGACGCCACGAAGGAAGTGTGAGTATCTATCGTAAATGCAACGGGAAAATAAGCGGGGAGCCGATTTGTAACATAATCTTTAAGGATGCGTGTTGCGCAGGCTACCATAAGTATCTGAGGGGGGTAACTTCCGAAGATGTGACTGAATTGAAGATTACTTCCCGCTATCTTAAAATCGGTGATGAAGAATTTGAAAACAATTGGCGAAACTAAAAATATTTGAAGAGATTATGGAATACTACAAATTTCCACTCAGGATAGGTCTGCTGCTGCAAGATGGAAACAAGTCTCTGCCCAAATGCAGTGAGAAGGAATCCATCGACCAGCATCTGGAACTGCTGTTCACGACCTGTCCCGGTGAACACCGGTATGATCCCCGGTACGGATGCCGCATTTGGGACATGGACTTTGAAAAGGTGGCTTCGCAAAAAAGCTGGCAAGACCATTTCACAACCTGTCTGACAGAATCGATCAGAGCCTATGAGCCGAGATTGAGCGAAGTTGAGGTGCAGGTAACAGTCAGTGATATAACTTATACGGATGACGTTGCAGATACAACGACTATCAAAAAGAAGGCGGACGTGTTAATCAAAGCGGTACTGAATAGTACTCAGGAGAACTGCCGTTTTCGATTCAGGCTGTTTCTAGGCCCGTTGTCTAGTGAATAATAACTACTTAACACACTAATATTATGGAAGATTTTTTGGGACGATTCTTAACTTCTTACGTGTTATTCCCGCTGATAGCTTTCTTACTGGGAGGCGTAGTATTTCTTATTGCAAAAAAGAACAAGCTGATGGGGAACAGAAAGCTGATCACTTATGCTCTGGTGACTGTCTTAATTCTTGTTCTTCCGGCTTTAACAGGATTTGTGGAACAGTATTTTATTCCGTACATCTACATAGCTTTGCAGCTATTGTACGTAGTGTTCGGATATTACCATCTGAAAGCTATGGATTTGTTTTTGCCGGACTTCGCGCAGAAGCCTTTCAAATATGAAATTATTTTCACTTTAGTGCTCTGTATCATGGGAATGGCTTTCTTTTCACTGGTATTTAATTTGTGCAGTGAACTGCAATATGGCTGGTGGGCTTCAACATGTATAGTCCCGTTCATTTTTATATCGTTGTTCAGGAAAACATACCGTTTGTATCTGGATATACCACTGGAATTTATAAGATATGGGAATATTCGGATGACAGGAAGATTGCGGATGACAGCAGTATAGATACATCGGAATTAATACTGGTGGATATCGAACTCTTCAAACAAATTGGAGATCCTGTTCCTTTTCACTTATCGGTACAGGCTTCCGACACGATGATATTCGGTAACTGGTTCCAGCGATGCATCAAGGATCATAGCCGGAAATATCCCATGAGCAGAATCTATTATAATGATAATGAAATACCATACGGATGGATATTTTATACTAAACCGTCTTTCTTCCTACCTAGGAGATATATCGATCCCGATCTGTCATTCACGGATAATAAAATCAAAGGGGGTTACACTATAATCGCCAAACGGGTAAGAAAGGAAGAGGTATATAGCTAATTAATAGAACATAAGAATAATAATCATTACAAGATATGGAAAACAAAACATTTAACTTGGTTAACTGGGAAGAAGGTATGAGCCTTTCTCCCGATTGCTTCGAAATGACTGAGAATTATTTCATTAACGGGCAATGCCTGGGACAGGAGATACACATCACTAACTTTAACTACGGTCTTCTCAGACCGTTGAGAAATAATCAACAGTTGATGTGTGAAATTGAAGTAAGTCATTCCGTCACAGACAGTATAGAAGTGCGCTTGGTACGTTGCCACGGAATTACCACTGGGGGATTCATCATCAATTATGAACCCGGCCCAATGGAATACCTAAGTTATAAAGTTCCGGCAGGAGAGCTGACAAGCAGCTCTTCCTCTCGTACTTCCTATCTGAATGTCATTTTCTCGGTCAATCCCTACAGTCGTATTCCGACAGGTGAGCTAAACAATGACGTGCTTCCGCCACGATACCCGGAAGTCCGACCGGAATACAAACTTTACACGGTTCCGGTAGAACAGATGCAGAATGGAATTGACCCTTACAGTCTGATAGTAGGACGCATACGTAAGGATGGCGACCGATACGAAATGGACTACAACTATATTCCTCCATGCATGACAATGTTGAGCGATCCTGATTTGACTCGTTATTACGGACGCTTTGGCGTCTTCTTCAACAATATCGAGAAGGCTTCCAAGGATATTGTCGCTAAGGTTGTCAATCGCTCCGATTCATCGACAATGGCTTTGAACGTGGCTGAAATCTGTAAGAATATCCTGCAATATTCAGCTACCTCGTATTTCAGTTATAGGAATACCGGGGCGTATTGGCCACCCATACGGATAATCGGCTGTTTCTCAAACCTTGCACACCTATGCTTCAATACGCTCAATTTCATGGAGAAAACAGAAAAAGAAGATGTACTCAAATATTTTTACGAATGGAGCGATACTACTCCTGCACAATTTGAAACCATACTTTCAGAAGCGGTCGAAATCAAATACGAACATGATGAAATACGAAGTATGATGCTTATTATTGAAGGATTCCTAAACAATTTCTCTGAATTGTGGATGATGCTAAGTTCTTTAGAATATATCGGCAAGCATAAAGAAAATATCGTAGTTGGTGAACGAATCCGGCGACGGGACAATGTAACCCGGTCGGATTGGAATTTGTTAGACTAACTGTGTAATAATCATTTTAAACTAAATAAACGATGAAACCTCTGAATAATAATACTGTAAGGAAAGGCTATCTGAGATTCTCAGGTTTTCTGATTATCTGTGTGGCAGTCTCAGTATTCTGTTTCTATTCTTATATGAGAACGGCTTCTACTGAGGTCAAGATGATCATGGCCAAAACGATGGAATACGATAATATCTATTCCGCAGAGCTGAATATGGCGGCAGCGGTGGATTCTATCTACCAATATATGTCACTGATGAACAGTTCCCCGAAAATCAACGATCTCCTGCTGCAAAGCGTGGTCAGTAACCGGAAAATGCAGCTGCAAAACAGAATTAATGGTCTGGATGAACGGGACTTTCTGCTATACAAGAAATTGGCAGGAAACATTAATGTATTTTTAGGTGTGAAGGATTCTATCCGCCTGGCAGAAAAAGAAGAAAGCGTAGTACGGGAGGATTTATTGAGATGCGTAAGGGAAAACCGGGAAATTTCAAGAAAACTAAAAGTAGGAGGTATTACTTATGAGAGAAAATGAACAACTTACACAGAATAGGACTACCATAAACCATCGTGAGAAAACAATAGGATTTGTATATGTCCTGTTATTGTTCCTTGCCGTGTCTATTTGCTGCTGCATGATTATCTTTTGGACAAACTCTGATTTTGACACTACCCGGCAAAAGGATATTGTACTGGTAAAGGTGGAGAAAATCAAGAAGTTCCAGGAAACGCAAAAGGAGTATAAACCGGTGGTGGATTCCTTATATAATAGAATATACAAACTCAAACCGGGTATCAACGCGCAATATGAAGAGGAAGATATCAAATACCTGCTGAATGATCTGAAAAACACGTACCAGAACAACGGCTGGGATAACCGGTATAAGGTATTCATGCACGTAGCTGATTTTTATCAAATGTGGCTGACAGACAAAAAGGAGTTGTGGAGCAAACGGGAGAATATCAGCACTTTCAAAAGGAATCTGGAAGAGTGTGAAATCGGTCTGGAAAGCAAGAAACAAGATTGGCGTTCAGCATTAAAAAAATAATTTGTCATGGGAAAAATCAATAACAGGAAATCGTTCATTATAATAGGAGCCGTCATACTGTGTATTATAATTGCCTGTTTAATCAGTCTTTATCTGAGAGAGAAACCGGTAATTGCCTATATCACTCCCACTGATATAGAAATAGGAGAAGAAATCCAATACACTGACAGTACCAAAAGGGCGGATACGTGGTTATGGGAATTTGGAAACGGAGATGCCTCGGAACAACGGACAGGTAGCTATCGGTTCAATCAAAGCGGAAAATATCAAGTGAGACTAACCGTAGATAGAAAATATGAGAAAAAATTCATCATCAATGTACGGGAAAAGAACAGTGAGAATACAGAGGGAGAGTTGATCAAGATCGATGCCCCCGACTTTGCCCTTCAAGATGAAATTATCTCCTTTCATGGTATTGGGGATTCAAAAGAATGGAGATGGCAGTTTGGAGAAACAGGAATGGTGGATTCACGAGAAAAGAATCCGCTATATGCCTATATGGAACCCGGTATTTATGAAATTCTGCTGACAACGGAAGATACTCATTATCCGATACGGCATACCATACAAATCGAACCGAACTATCAAAAGAACGATTCTACCGATGTGCTTACCCTTGTGGGAAACGACATCAGGGAGAGATTACAGGCAATCGTGGACGGCAAGCCATTCAACCCCAACTATAATTATGTACTAAACACTTACCTGTGCGATAATCCGGATGTTGTCGTAACTGTCAATGGCGACAAACATAATGATTTTTATTCCTACTGCCAAGGTTTGAAAATTATTGGAAGAAAAAAACTCATTATCGAAGAGGTCGTAGTAGATACCGGGAATAGCAATGCAGATGAATGTATCAAAAAGCTGCTAGTCACCCAATCTGAAAAATATATATCAAAATAACCTGCATCATGAAGAGAACTAAAAGGACGTGGAACGCAACATTTGCACTACTTTGCACAGGAGCGGCTATTGTGACCTCCTGTGCTCCGATAAACCGGTTCACGAGAATAAAGCAAGTGCCTCGTGAACATATCATGAATTATTGCGGCGGTGAAATAAAAGCTCCAAAGACCCTACTGTTGAAAAATAATCCGTGGATTGTTTTCTCTGACCAGCCGGGCAATATGAGCTATCAGAGTCCTACGGGAAAGAATGAAATGAAAGAACTGAAATTTATGGATGCTTTTTTGGTAGTGGGAAAAAAGGGCGACTGGCTGAAAGTCGTCAAATATGATCCGACACAAATAAAAAGCCGAGGACGTAGGCTAGGAAACCATAAATCAGCCATCTATTACGGATGGGTTCACCAATCGGACTTGTTGCTGACACGAAGTTCCGTAACGGATCTGGCAACGGGATTGAAAAATAAA
This sequence comes from Phocaeicola sp. GP0067, assembly GCF_031119655.1. Lineage (NCBI taxonomy): Bacteria > Pseudomonadati > Bacteroidota > Bacteroidia > Bacteroidales > Bacteroidaceae > Phocaeicola > Phocaeicola sp. GP0067. The sequence goes on along the minus strand of NZ_JAVHZY010000007.1, from coordinate 45,079 downwards.
CAGATTACTGTATTATCCGATACTCTTCCGTTGAAAGTTCCGGATAAATACTTTATAAATGATTCTCTACTGACGTTTGAAAATACGGATCTCAGTAAACCATATACCAAGATTCCCATACATCAGTTGGTTTTCCCACTGAAGCAATCAGAGGACAGAAGTAAAACATTGATTGCCAGAAAGTCTTATATTTCCCCGGACAGTTTGGGTATGGAAGTATGTGGCTGGGTAAGCAACCAAGTAATAAAGAATATAGGGCAGCAACTGCATGTTGATGTGCGAAGTCTCCCGGACAGTACGCTATGCTTCATGAACAAGGCAGAAACCGATACGCTAAATTTCAGACGGGCACAACTGACACCTAGCCGGGAACTGATACAAATAGCGCGTCCGCTGGCCTACAGTCCGATAACGTCCTATTGCCAAATGGATACGGTTATCCGTTTTAAAACCGGTGCATTCATGCCGGTGATAGACAAGCGGGAGAATTATGTTCTGAATGTGAATGGTAACCGTATCTATTACAACCAGTTCAAGAAGATAGAAAAAGACCTGCAAAAAATTAATGTCGTGTTTGTTGTGGAAGGAAATGAACTGGCAGTCAAACAATTCCCAGAAGTGGTCAATGTGATACAAGGATTGCAACCAATGTTTGCCGATCCCGCTGACGGGTTCGACTACAAATTCGGTTCTGTGCTGGCTTTCAATGAAAAAGGCAACAGTGAAAATCCCGAAGTAGATTTGACAAATGATTATATGCAAGTGCTCGATTTTTTGTCTGCCAAAAGCAATAATGCAAAACAACTGGTTCCCACAGGGGGAAGAAGCTGGAACGCACTGAGAACGGCCGTCAATCTGTTTAAAGGCCACCAGAAAGAAAGTAATCTGATTATCCTTATCGGTGAAACCGGAAACAATAGTGAATGGGCGGATTCAACACTGGTTAACCGTATGGCTGAATATAATTGCAGAATGCTGGGATTCCAACTTTTTGGTGGAAATCCGGACAAATTCAATAACTTCGTTCTGCAAGTTGAGAATATGATTGATAACTATGCTGTTAAAATCAGCCGACAGAAAAGAGAAATCATCGTATATGCCGACCAACTGCGTAAATACCATGAATACAGAGAAGTCAATAAGAATGTTTATTGTCTGGACTTTCCCGACAGGAGTATGACACAGGGATGGGTAGTCTTCCCTCAAAAACAAGAGAATCTACCCCTTGAAGGGCTGGCTTCATCCGTGGATACCTTGTTACAACAAGTAAAGTGGGATAACAAATTGCTAACGCAAAGTCTGTATAAGGCATTTAACGAAGTCGGAAACTTCCGCAACAGGGAGGATTCAACATTAGTAGACTATTTCCAAGTGCAACCATCAGGAATAAAATCTCTGACAAAAGCATTAAGAAATACCGAACCGGAATGGTATCTGCCGGCACAACCGGTAGTATTACATGATTCGGTGTCTCCATTATTGGAATATTGGTTACTTGTGACGGAATCAGAATTTAAAAAAATGCGCAGTTTTGTAAATACGCTTTCCAAATATGAAGTGGATTACAAATATGAAGCACAGAAAAAAGAAAAAAGAAAAAAGAGAAAAATTTGCGACTGCCCTGAAGACCAAAAATTGCTTAGAGATACCAGATCATCTGCCGCTAACATGAAAGATAGTCATGAGTATGCTTCTACCAAAAAAGTGAGAGCGAATCTCTTTGCTCTTTATTGTACATATATAAATGATGGAAAATTGTGCAGAATCAAGTATAAGAAACTAAAGAAAATGACTTTGGCGGAAGCGCAACGGTTTATTACAACCTGTCCCACGGATAATCCATTTTTGAAAGCCTTTACAGTAAACGACCTAAAGAGAAAAAGACATCTGCCGGATGAAACACTAGATATGCTTGTGGAATACTTCAAATCCAAAAAAACGGCATGGGAAGAAGCGGCCGGGAAGGGTTTCACCTCCAACGGACAAACTTATTATTGGATAGACAGGAATATGTTGCCATAAAAAGAGAATATATTAACCTATTAAATGAATAAGATGAAAGAAGATTTGTTTATTTCTATTATGCAGAAAAATGGAGTTTCCGATGAAACATCCATACATAATGCTTATCTGGATATTCTGCATGAAATAGAAAAGGAGAATGTAGTAAAAAAAGAGTGTAAATCCAAACTGGAAAAAATGGTATACAAACTAATTCGGGACATTCTCGCTTTTCGTATTGCCATGAATGCACCTTTTTTCTTATACAAAAACTATTTAGAAAAAAAATGTTCACAAAACAAAGATATTTTTCTATGGCAATTCGCTGATAATCTGAATGCTTATGCCGCATTACTTAAAAGCAATTTAGCCGGACGAATACGCATAAGAATCGTAGATAACGATATAAAGATTATTCCTACGAGTTTGATTAAAGAAATGAAACGTGTGGCAAGCATTGGAGCAGATGCTATAAATAACTGCATTTTCGATAATGTAGAGTATGATACAATAACCGGGCGTTTTACCGTCATTGCCAATATTATAGATGGAGCTTTTTTTGAACGACATGGCATCAGTTATTATTTCAGAGAAGCCGATGCAAGAAAAGCCGTCTTCTCGGGATCGCTGAAAGGACAGAAAATCAAACTCGGCTTAATGGTAAACAGAGATGAAATATTTACGGACTTTGAGATAGAAATGGTGCAAAAGAGCGAAGAAACAGGTATAAGCGTGATCCTCCGCGATTCGATAAATAAAGCCAATGAAGTGATTAACGGTAAGTAATATCTATGAATAAAACCAAACTACATACGTTTCTACCTTGTGACGAAATACCGGATAACTGTAACTTCCTGTTGAAAAAATACCAAAGGGGTGAAACTTTCAGCAACGTCAACAAGGAAACAAATTACCTCGTCTTCTGCCAGGAAGGCGAGGTGCATTTGACCAGCAACTTGTTTCGGGAAAAGATGCTGTATAGCGGTGAAATCATGTTTCTTCCCCGCATGGCAGACTGTCAGGGTGAAATTTGGAAAGAAACCCATGTGGTCATTCATACTTTCAATAATACGGTATGCCACCCTGAAAATTGCATACTTAGGTTTTTATACAGTCATGCGAAGAAAAGGGACGAGGATAAATCTGGTATCTATTGTTGCAAGTTACCTGCACATAAAGTTATCATCTTTTTTATGGAGAGCATATCCCAATATTTGACGGACGGCACCGGAGACTTGCTATTGTGGCATCTGAAACATAAGGAACTGATTCGTCTGTTCAGTTGTTACTATAGTCCAGAGGAACTACAAGCTTTCTTTCACCCAATGATAGGGGAAGTAGTGCCATTTAAGAATCTGGTGCTCTCGCATTATATGAAAGCTAATGATACGCAAGAACTTGCCGACCTATGCGGTTATGGGGTAGTCACTTTTCGCCGTATTTTTAAGGAAGAGTTCGGTACATCGGTTTACCAATGGTTGTTGAAGAAACGCTCGAAACATATCTTGTATCGGCTTTCTTTCCCTTATATTTCTTTTCAGGAGATTATTGAAGAGTTTAATTTCACTTCTCCCCAGCAATTCAACCGGTTCTGTAAGACCAATTTAGGCGATAGCCCTACCAATCTGAGAAAAAAACACCAATCTTCTTGACAATCCATGGGTTTTGCGCAATAATGATGAATTTATGATTATTTTTGGTAACACTTCCTACATGAAATGTCCATACCTTTGCAGCCAATTTCAAACAAAGAGAAAATTACGGAAATAATCATGTATGGAGGATTTTAAAACAACACTATATATTCAATTATTATCAAAAGGAGAGGCAACTAGAGAAGAATTTGAAGAAGCATTGAGTGATTTCACCAATCGTATCTATGAATTCTGTATGGATAAAAAAGATGTGGGATTCATCTACTTTTCACTAAACAATATACGGATATTGCTCATCCATTTAGAAGAGATGAGAGCTATCACGAATAGCAAATTGTCAGCCAATGGAGGTATCACCTTTGTTAATGCCGCTATAGAATGGGTGATTAAACAAAGTGAAATGCCACATAAAAAGAATGATGTATATTTAAAAGAGAAAGAATTTCAACAGAAGGAGGAAATACCAACACAAGTTATATGGACAGGAAAGATAATCCATTTGATGGAATTTATCTACGGTTCGGAGGCTTTGAAAAATTTCAATAACGGACAAGTGACTATCAAGGAGATTTCCGCCTACTTTGGCAAGATGCTAGGTATAGAAATCAAAGATCCATCAGGCTGTTATGTAAATATGAGGGAACGGGTGCAGGAAAGCCGCACCACTTATATTGACAGTATGCGGGACGCATTGCTGGAGAGGATGGAAAAGGATGATGAGAAGTTGTACCGGAGGAAAAAGTAACAGCTTTTTCCTCCGTTTTTTTTAATCCTGTTTATTCAGTTCCAATAAATGGCAAAGTGCCGGGTCATTCTTGATTCGTTCTAGTTCATCAGTAACTATCTGTTTCACGTCTTCTTTAATTTGATTGTAGTTGGATTGCACCATTTCCTGCATATGATCCACTCCGTTCTCATCCACAAAATTTGTGATAACGGGGATTTTTTGATAACTCTTTTCTTCTTCAGCAATCTTAGCAGCATCCACTACTATTTCACAGTGGAAAATCTTCTGCTCGATGCGCTCGGAGAAATTATCGGCAATTGCACCGACAAACATACCTTGTGTCAGTCCGCTGATTTTGCTTGGCGGTATCATGCTGTCCATCTGGGTAGAGATGGAAGTAGACTTGTCATTTCGGTTAATACTTATACTTTGACGTTTTTGTAGTATCTTTCCGAATCTCTCGGATAGGGTCTTAGCGGTTTCACCGACAACCTGACCGGAAAAAATATTGCCTACCGTATTGATGATTACTTTCGCTTCTTTGTCGGTATAGTCACGAATGAGCTGGGAAAAGTCCTGAAAGCCCAATAGTACCGCAACTTTGTTACTTCGAGCTGTGGCAATTAGGTTGTCCAGCCCTTTGATAAAAACGGTGGGCAATTCGTCAATGATGATGGAACTTTTCAACATCCCTTTCTTATTAACCAGTTTAATGATACGACTGTTATACAGTCCGAGAGCAGCTCCGTAAATTGCCTGTCTGCTGGGATTGTTACCGATACAAAGGATTTTCGGGGCTTCGGGATTATTGATGTCCAATGAAAACTCGTCGGCGGACATGACCCAATAGAGTGCCGGGGAAATCATACGGGACAAAGGTATTTTAGCACTGGCTATCTGTCCCATTAATTGGTCGGCTGCGCCGGCAAGCCATGCATCCAAAAACGGGCTAAGATAATTTTCCAACTCCGGATAGGAAGACATAATAGGGAAAATCTGCTCGTAGGGCTTGTTAAGGAACTCGATGGCATGAGGAAAGGTACAGTAACGTCCGTCCTTGTAGATGCGAAGGAACCAAATGATTGCGGCGAAGAGAATGGTAGGTGATTCGACAAAGAAGTCGCCCTGCTTTGCCGCCCAGGAACGGTTAAGGTTCAACATGATATTGTAACTGGATTCGTAGGCATCGGATATATCGGTCATGAATTTGGCATTCAGCGGATTGCACCGATGGCTGCGGCTTGGATCATCGAAGTTGATAATGTAGAACTTCGGTTTGACCTTATAGCCTTCCTGATGTGTGAGCAGATGATTATAAGCTATGGTAGTGAGATCGGGAAACTTGAAGTCATAAATGAACTGCGAATAGCCTTTTTCAATCTGTTGCTTAATGTACGAGTTTACCACGGCAAAGGATTTACCGGAACCGGGAGTACCGAGAACAATGCTCGCACGAAACGGGTTGACGACATTAATCCAACCGTTGTTCCATTTCTTCTTGTAATAGAAACGGGTGGGCAGATTGACGGAGTATTCATTTTCCATGAGCTTGGTTTCCTGCATGAAGCTCTCGTTTTCATTATTAAATACGTCATCAAGCAGATTATTCTTCAGCAAACGACTTATCCAAATACCTGCCGCCAAAAGACAGAGATAACCAACACTAAGCGTCAGTATATAGAAAGCTGTGCGGACAATGAACGATAACGGTAAGTCAAGTAACCACCAGTTGAAAAAGAACAGAACAAAGCCGACAGATAATACTACCCATATATGCACCCATTTTATTTTTTCTTCCTTTACCCCTTTAGTTCCAAGACAGGATAAAGCAAGAAACACTACACAAAAAAGTTTTGTATAAAGCGAATAAGTGAACAGTCCCGCCGTTCGCTGGAAATTAAGCAGTATCTTATCCACTACCCCTATATCTATCCCCCATTCCTTAATGGCAGGATAACAATACCAATAGATATTTATTATAACAAACAAAATACTTAATGCACGCATGAAGTCCATCACCCGTGCCAATCCTCTTAAATCATCTTCTTGTGACATAATTTCTAAATTTTAATTGTGATACCAAATGTTGTCCGTTAATCCTGACGACCGTAACGCCGACGTTTTTTCCTGCGCTTCTTGGGAAGCGGCGGTTCCCGGTCAAGCAATACCGGATCGGGAGAGAAAAGGGAAAGGAGACTGCCGGAGGAAGTGTCCTTTGTTGCAACTTTATCATCTGACGATGATTTCCGTTCCGTATGGTCGGCTGAAATGGGCTGTTGCACCGACAAAAAATCTTCTTTGGCATTCCGAAAATACTCGTTAAAAACATTTGCCGAGAAGTCTTTGCCCAAACGGGAACCGTTCAGAACTACCCGATTACGATGGTCAATGAAAGTTACGCCATAAATACGGTTATCTTCATTGCGACGTAATACCAGGTCAATGCCTTGTGCGGAAAGTTCCTTGCGAAAGTCCGATTCTGTCCGGGTGCGTTGTATGGCGGCGGAAACCACACGGCGGGTACGCTCTTTCAGTTTCTTGTCCTTGATAACTGTGCCGGACTGCTGCATCTGTTTTTCGATGGCTGCTATACCTGTCGATTTACCGAGGACGGAAGATTTTATCGGCGTGCCGTTTTTTTTTCCGTCTTTGTTCAGGGCGGAGTACAGGATGCCGTGGTAGTTACATCCGTTTACTTCGCCTTTAACTTCTTCCACGCCGATGTTGTAGAGAGAAAGCAAAGCCCGAAATTCACCCATCGATTGAAAACGGTACATTTTAAGCAAAGGCTTCACTACATTATTTATTTGTTTTTTCAAATTGCCTTTGTCGTTGTCTACAGGGGTAAGCTGCCAATCTTCCCCTTTTTTCTGCCCTTCTGCCGGATGCAGACCGTATTTTTGTTCCAACTCTTCGGTGATGGCTTTACTGCGGCGGTATTCGTTACTGTCGTTAATCTTTTTTCCGGTACTGTCCACCCGAAGGGAAACGATATGGATATGCCTGCGATCGATGTCCTCATGCTTAAAAATCAGATAGGGCTGATTACCGTATCCTAATTTTTGCATGTATTCTTCACCGATGGCAGTCAACTGCTCATCGGTAAGCACATCGTCGGGATGCGGATTAAGTGAGATATGAATGACGGGCTTCTCGGTACGGTAGTGGGACGGCATCCACCGCTGAAAATCCTTCATACAGTCACCGATGCTGAACTGTCCGTCTTCGGGTTGCAGTACAAGATTGGCCGCAAGGATCTTGGCATGACCTTCGTCCACCTTCTCCTGGTTATAAGCAAGTGCACCGTAAAGAGATTGTCCAGTACTTATTTTCGCAACCATTGGTTCTCGAAAGTATTGGAAAGTTCGACAATTTTACGGCTTAATTCTATCAGCTCCATTGTGGTTTTCTCCAGTTTATAAAGCATGGCAAGGGCTTTTTTCTCGGAGAAATGAACATGAAGTTCTTTCACTACCTGATTGTAATTCACTCCAACGGAACGGAATTGCTGATACAAGGCAGTGAGTTTGGCGACATATTCGAGCGCGGCACGGTCGGTTCGGACTACCCGAAATTCTTCGGAAAAGACACGGGCGGCAATAAACTGCGCCTTGGATTGGAGACCGGACTGCTCGAAAAGTGTGAGGAAACGGGCATGTTCCACCGCATTGAAATTGACGGTGTAGCGAAAAACGGCAGGATTGGTTTTAGGTTTTCTGCCTCCTTTCTTTCGTGAAGGCAGGCGTTTGTTTTCTTTTTCTTCATTCATAACTCTTGGATTTTTTAGTGGTACAATAGCAGGTCGGCGGAATAACTACGCCCTACCACTCTCCCCTGCAATTACCGACTTCGGAGGTAATTGTCCCCCTTTCTCCGTAGGAAAAGGGGCAAGCGTTTTTTGCGGCAGAACTCGTTTCGTGCTGCAAAAAACACAGCTTGCTATGTTCAAAGTGAACATAAAAATCTGACCGTACCCGGTCAGATTAGGGTTAGCGACAGACGGCAAGGACGGCGGTTACAATCCGGACTGCTTGACGATACAAAGTTAAGGGAATGGAAACGAGTGGTAGAATTTGCATCAGTGCCACTCCGTACCACTTTGATGCCTGTCGATGCCACTGAATTATAAAGCGATACAGGCAGCCGTTATTAGTCGTTTATTTGCGTTGCCGTTCTTTTGAGACATGGAAAGAATGAAATACAGAAGCAGTGATTTCTATCATTAACGGGACAATGAAGTCCTTCATTGAGGATAAATTGACATGGTGACGTAAAGATGTAATGAAGCATTGTCGTACTGACGTATTGCCATATAAAAGCATTGAGATTCTTCCATGCTGACGGACTGACAGAAAGAGATAACGAGGTAATGCGGTGATGATGCAATACCACACAGAAACACTGAAAGAATGCAGTAACGAAATAAGGAAACAGTGAAATAATTAATTGAATAACAAATGATTTAAAATTAAACGTATGAAAAAAGAACCGAAGTACATCGCATTCTCCACCCAGAAGGGAGGAGCGGGAAAAACAACGCTGACCGTATTGGTGGCAAGCTATCTGCACTATGTAATGGGATACAATGTAGCCGTGGTAGACTGCGACTATCCCCAACACAGTATCGTGGAAATGCGAGAACGCGACCTGAAAATGGCAATGGATGACCCGTATTACAAACGAATGGCTTACGATCAGGTGCAACGACTGAAAAAGAAAGCCTATCCGGTGATCGAGAGCACACCGGAGGATGCGGTAACCAAAGCCGGAGAACTGGCAGAAACGGATTTTGACTTTATCTTCTTTGACCTTCCGGGAACTATAAATAACGGTGGCGTGGTGCGAACGTTAGCACGCATGGACTATATCTTTTCACCCATCTCCGCTGACCGGGTGGTGATGGAAAGCACACTCCGTTTCGTGGTGGTACTGAACGATACGCTGATAACCACGGGCAAGTCGAAAATCAAAGGTATGCACTTACTATGGAATATGGTGGACGGACGGGAAAAATCGGAACTGTACGATGTATATGAGGAAGTGATTCATGAATTGGGATTGTCGGTGCTGAAAACTTTCCTGCCGGACAGCAAGCGATTCCGTCGGGAATTATCCGTAGGACACAAGGCATTGTTCCGCTCGACTATCTTCCCGGCGGACAAGGCGTTGGTGAGAGGCAGCAACCTGAACGAGATTATTGAAGAGATGCTTGAACTTATAAAATAAGGATATGTATGGCCAAGAAAACGAAAGAGGATATTAATTTGGACGAGATTGATGAGAATTTTATCATCGCGTCCTTCAAGACACCGGGGAAACCGCAGACTCCGGTTGCCGACAACAACAAAGTGGAAGCGGCAGAGCAGCAGGAGATACCGAAAGAACAGATGCAAACGGAACAGCCGCAAGCGGATGAAGAACAGCAAACGCCCGCTCGGACGAAAGAAAAGCAGGAAACGGGAAAAAGCAAAAAAAGAGGCTTATCGGAGTACGGCGAAAAATTCCTGAAACGGAACGAATTGAAAACACGGCAGTGCGTGTATATCAGCCAACCGATCCATGCGGTCATCTCACGGCTTGTACATGTAATAGCGGACAAGGATATAACAGTGGGCGGCTATATTGATACAGTGCTGGCGGAACATCTGGAAAGACATAAAGACGAGATTAATGAGCTGTACCGGCAAAAAAGGGAGGATTTGATATGAGCAGGGATTTAGAACTTATGCTTTTGTTCGGGCTTGCCATCCTCTATGTTCTATGGGCGGCAGGGTATCTGCAATACGAGAAATGGAAGCGGCGAAAAGCAAAGAGAAATGCCGCATCCATATTACCCCGGAAGGATGTACCGATGACCGGGGTACTGGGCAAAAGCAGTTTTGTACTTCCCCCGTCAGTGCCACTCGATACCACTTTGAAGCCACTCGAAGCCATCGGAAAAGAAAGTGAAAAAGCTATTGAAAAAGATGATACTTTTGTCCCCGAACCGGAAAAACACCCGTTGCAAGTACCTGATGAAGAACTGGATGAGATATTCAATGACACACCACCGCAGGGGATCGACAATGAGCCGATGGATATTGATGTGTCACTGGATTATGAGCAAGAAGATGAGGAACTGCAAGGATGCAGTAAACCGGGAGTAATGGCTTCGGGAGTGAGTTTTGAGGATATGTGCGCTGCCGTGAAAGTGCTGGGCAAAGCAAAGGAAACGGTAAGTGAACAGGAAGAGAAAGAAGCGGGACGGACACTGACGGAACTGCAACATACCGATATGTTCGAGCAATTGGTTATCAACCACCCGCAACGGGCGGAAAGGGTGACAGAGCTGATAAACCGGCATATGGAGAACTTCCGGCAAGAGACGGAACCGGTGACAGAAGAAACTGATGATGAAACAAACGGGATTATTCCCGATGATTTTGGAATAAATGATATTGTGTAACAAAAAAACGATTAAAAACATGAAAGAGAAGGAATACGGATAGGCGGACTATCCACCACTAAAAAAATCCATAACAAATTATTAACAACCGGATGCGGGGCTATCCATCCCTGCATCCACTAATAAACAATTATTTAATGAATACAAAGAAATTTCTTTTGACTGCTGCCGTCCTGTTGGCAGCGGTAGGGGTTACTTATGCGCAGGGAAATGGTCAGGCGGGCATTACGGAAGCCACGAACATGATCACTTCATATTTCGATCCGGGAACAAAATTGGTGTATGCCATCGGTGCTGTTTGCGGATTGATTGGCGGAGTAAAAGTCTATAACAAATTTTCATCAGGTGACCCGGACACATCCAAGACGGCAGCGAGCTGGTTCGGAGCCTGTATCTTTTTGATTGTGGCGGCTACCATTCTGAGATCATTCTTCCTATAATATGTAATAATGTACGCGTACATAATTAAATATATAGGATGAAATTTGAACTTAATAAGGGGATTGGGAAAAGTCCTGAATTTAAAGGGCTGAAAGCACAATATCTGTTCCTGTTTGCTGCCGGACTGCTTACGGTATTCGTATTATTTATCATCATGTATATGGCAGGTATCGACCAGTGGATCTGTATCGGCTTCGGTGTCATCACAGCTTCGGTGTTGGTATGGGCTACGTTCGCAATGAATGAGAAGTACGGCGAACACGGATTGATGAAACTGCTTTCTTCCCGCCGGCATCCCCGCTTCCTGATTAACAGGAAAGCCCCTTGGAAATTATTCAAAAAAAGAAGAAAATGAGAAATATATTAAAAGCTGCCACGATAGAAAGCAAGTTTCCCTTGCTGGCCGTCGAACAGGATTGTATCATCAGCAAGGATGCGGACATTACCGTTGCCTTCCGGGTGGAGTTGCCGGAACTGTTCACCGTCACTTCTCCCGAATATGAGACAATACATTCCACATGGGCGAAAGCAATCAAAGTTCTGCCGAATTATTCGGTGGTACACAAACAAGATTGGTTTGTCAAGGAGAACTACAGACCGAAAACGGATAAGGACGATCTTAGCTTCCTCTCCCGTTGTTACGAGATGCACTTTAATGAACGTCCGTTCCTCAATCATGCGTGTTACCTGTTCCTGACCAAAACAACGAAGGAACGGGCACGGATGCAAAGCAACTTTTCATCCCTGTGCCGTGGGACTATCATCCCCAAAGAAGTAAACAAGGAAACGGCAGCCCGCTTTCTGGATGCGGTCGGACAGTTCGAACAGATTGTGAACGATTCGGGATTTGTCCGGTTGACACGGTTAAGCACGGATGAGATTACGGGAACGCAAAACCAGGCCGGACTGATTGAAAAGTATTTTTCACTCTCGCTGGAAAATACCACTACATTGGAAGATATGGAACTTGGAACGGACGGATTGCGTATCGGCAATAAAAAGTTATGCCTGCATACACTTTCGGATGTGGACGATGTGCCGGCTAAAGTGGGTACGGATATGCGATACGAAAAGCTATCTACCGACCGTTCGGACTGCCGGTTATGCTTTGCCGCTCCTATCGGATTGCTGTTATCGTGCAACCATATTGTAAACCAGTATATTTTCATTGATGACAGCAATGAAAACCTGAAAAAGTTCGAGAAGACTGCACGTAACATGCAGTCGCTCTCCCGTTACAGCCGTTCGAACCAGATTAACAAGGAGTGGGTAGACCTTTATCTGAATGAAGCGCACAGTTATTCGCTGACTTCGGTACGCTGTCACTGCAATGTGATGGCGTGGGCGGAGGATGAAGATGAACTGAAAACCATACGCAACGATGTGGGAAGTCAGTTGGCACTGATGGAATGCAAGCCGAGACATAATACGGTGGATGCCGCTACGCTGTATTGGGCGGCAATGCCGGGAAATTCGGGAGACTTTCCGGAAGAGGAAAGTTTCTACACCTTTATCGAACCGGCGCTGTGCTTCTTCATCGAGGAAACGAATTACAAGAGTTCGCCGAGTGCTTTCGGCATAAAGATGGCCGACCGTATCAGCGGGAAGCCTATCCATGTCGATATTTCCGACCTGCCGATGAAACAGGGAATTATCACAAACAGAAACAAATTTGTGCTGGGCGGTTCGGGTAGCGGCAAGTCTTTCTTTATGAATCATCTTGTGAGACAGTATTGGGAACAGGGTACGCATGTGGTGTTGGTTGATACGGGTAATTCCTATTCGGGATTGTGCGAAATGATACGCAAAAAGACACACGGGGAAGACGGAGTGTATTTTACCTATACGGAAGAAAGCCCGATCAGTTTCAATCCTTTCTATACGCAGGATAAGATATTTGACGTGGAGAAAAAGGAATCCATCAAGACTTTGCTGCTGACGCTATGGAAAAAAGACAATGAGCCGGCTACCCGTTCGGAAGAGGTTGCACTCTCCAATGCCGTTGCCTTGTTCATTGACCGGATTAAGTTTGACGAGAATCTTGTACCGTCCTTCGACACTTTCTATGAATTTGTGGATACGGACTACCGTGCGATACTGGATGCGAAAGGGGTACGTGACAAGGAGTTCGACATCACCAATTTTCTGAATGTGCTGGAACCGTACCATAAAGGCGGAGAGTATGATTTTCTGCTCAATTCAGACAAGCAGTTAGACTTGTTGGAAAAGCGGTTTGTAGTATTCGAAATTGATTCTATTAAGGATCATCCCATCCTTTTTCCCGTGACCACAATTATTATTATGGAAATGTTTATCAACAAGTTACGACGATTAAAAGGCGTAAGAAAAATGATAATAATTGAAGAAGCGTGGAAGGCGCTGGCAAAGGAAGGGATGGCGGAATATGTTAGGTACTTGTACAAAACTGTCCGAAAGTTTTTCGGGGAGGCAGTGACGGTTACACAGGAAGTAGATGACATTATCTCTTCACCCATCGTCAAAGAAAGTATCATCAATAACAGCGACTGCAAAATTCTGCTCGACCAACGTAAGTATATGAACAAGTTCTCGAAGATTCAAGAGTTACTGGGACTGACGGATAAGGAGAAAGCGCAAATCCTCTCCATCAATATGGCAAATGCGGCTTCGAGGAAATATAAGGAAGTCTGGTTCGGATTGGGCGGCGTACAGTCGGCGGTCTATGCCACCGAAGTTTCGATACCCGAATATCTCACTTATACAACGGAGGAAACGGAGAAACTGGAAGTAATGCAGTTGTCGGAGAAGTTGGGGGGAAATTTCGAACTGGCTGTCAAACAACTGGCAGAAAGTAAAAAACATAAAAAGTAGAGTTATCATGAAATACATTTCCAATAAAAAACAGAAGAAAATATTTACGGCAATATTTGGCGGGCTGCTCTGCTTATTGATAGCAGCCTGCGCCGGACAGCAGACGGATATGAGCAAATTATGCGGAGAATGGGAAAGTACCGGCGGAAAGCCCGATATACGGATAGCAAAAGACGGGGAGTGTTACAGGCTGACGCTGTTCGCCCGAAAGGGAATGACGGGAAAGATGGAACCGGAAACTTATCTGATTCAAGAGAAAGACGGGGGTATGTTCATTGACACGGGCTTTCATATTGATATAAGCTATGATACCGGAAAGGATATTATTACATTCTCCACCGGTGGAGATTATATCCGTAAAACCTAAAAAAGTACCTGAAATGGAACATGCGGATTTTCTCTATTGGTCTACACTCCATCCGGAACTCTATCATATAAATACTCCCTTCGGAATATTATGTGGTTATTGGACGAACGGTGCGTATTCCCCGGACCTTTATATTTTCAGAAAAGATAGAGGATACTGGATTGCGGTAATCTACCCTTCAGGAGAATTTTATGTCAGCCGTATTCTGAAGTTTTTCCAATCAACTATAGCCAATCTCTTTGAAAAGGTGTATATAGGCTATAACGTAGAGAGTGACCTCCTGTTCCTTTCCTCTGAAGGATGTTACCACCGAAAGAAAGAATGGGAAGAAAGTTTTTCTTATTCCTGCCTGAAAACAAATTATAAACAGATTCAGTATTAGCACAGCTAATCCGGATCATGATGTAATCAACTATAAACAAATGAATATAGGATTAATAGATGTGGATGGTAAAATGCCTAATCTGGCATTAATGAAAATCAGCGCATGGCATAAGAAACAGGGGGATTCCGTTGAATGGTATAACGGGCTATGCAAATATGATAAAGTTTATATGAGCAAAGTATTCACTTTTACGGAAGACTATAGCTATTATATCAATGCGGGGATTATCGAAAAAGGAGGAACAGGATATGATTTCTTTAAGGAACTTCCTGTAGATATTGACCGTACCTTTCCCGATTACAGTATATATCGGGTGGATGCGAACCTGGCATACGGTTTTTTGACACGTGGATGCCCGAACAGATGCAAATGGTGTATTGTACCCCGGAAAGAAGGCGATATCCGCCCTTATATGGATATTGGAGAGATAACGGGAAACAGGAAAAAGGCAATCCTGATGGATAATAATGTTCTTGCGTGCGATTATGGTCTACAGCAGATTGAAAAGATTATAAAGATGAAAATAAAGGTCGACTTCAATCAGGCACTGGACGCACGGCTGGTTAATGAGGAAACAGCCTCTATGCTGGCAAGAGTGAAATGGATTGACCGGATTCGTTTTGGATGCGATACCCTTGCACAGGTGGAAGAATGCGAAAAGGCAATCAACCTTATTAGAAAATACGGATACAAAGGAGAGTTTTTCCTCTTCTGTATCCTGATGGACTTTAAGGAATCTTTTGAACGTACCAATTATTGGAAAATGAAAGGAGATCCAAAAATAATGCCTTTCTGCCAACCATTCCGCCACCTTGATAATAGATGCCATATCATTCCCCAATGGCAAAGGGATTTAGCACGCTGGGCTAACAAGAAAGAACTGTTTAAATCAATTGAGTTCAAGGAATATCAGCCGAGAAAAGGATTCTTGTGCAGAGAATATTTCTCCTAATGATTTGACAGTTAGTATGTAATAAAAGTAATTATCAGAATCATAAAAAAGAAAGTATATGAAAAAGTACATTTTAATTATTTGTATCGGTCTGTTGTGCTTCGCTCATGAATCGAAAGCGCAATGGGTGGTCACCGATCCGGGAAATCTGGCACAGGGTATTATCAATACCACCAAACAGATTATACAGACTTCCACTACCGCAAACAATACTTTGAACGGTTTCAAGGAAACGGCAAAGGTGTTTGAACAAGGTAAAAAATATTACGACGCACTGAAATCCGTACATAATTTGGTGAAGGATGCCCGAAAGGTGCAACAGACGGTATTGCTTGTCGGGGATATTTCGGAACTGTATGTGAAGAATTATCAGAAAATGCTGTCCGATCCGAATTTTACGCCGGCAGAACTGAATGCCATCGCTTTCGGATATACGAAGCTGCTGGAAGAAAGTAACGGTTTGCTGGTGGAACTGAAAACGGTAGTAAGCGCGAATGGTCTTTCCATGAGCGATAAAGAACGGATGGACGTAATAGACCGGGTGTACAGGGATGTAAAAGAGTACCGTAATCTGGTGGCGTATTATACGAACCGGAACATTGCCGTTTCTTACTTACGGGCAAAGGAGAAGAATGACGCCAAAAGAGTTCTTTCTTTATATGGCAGTGCTAACGAAAGATATTGGTAACGGTCATGAATGCGGAATTTGAAAACCTGCATCAGATTCTAAGGAGTCTGTACACGGAAATGTTGCCGCTTTGCGGTGATATGATCGGAGTGGCAAAGGGAGTAGCCGGATTGGGAGCCTTGTTTTTTATCGCCGCCAAAGTTTGGCAGGCATTGGCACGGGCAGAGCCGGTCGATGTCTATCCGTTGCTGCGTCCGTTTGCTATCGGACTTTGCATCATGTTCTTCCCCACTTTCGTTCTGGGTACTATCAATACGGTAATGAGTCCGGTTGTGAAAGGATGTAACAATATCCTGCAAGGACAAACGCTCGATATAGAGAAGTATAGCCAACAACGGGACAAACTGGAATATGAGGCGTTGGTGAGGAATCCGGAAACGGCGTATCTGGCATCGGATGAGGAATTTGACAAACGGATTGACGAACTGGGATGGTCACCGGAAGACTTGGGGACTATGTTGGCCATGCAAGTGAAAAAGGCGGGCTATGAAATGAAGAAGTCTATCCGGGATGCGTTCCGGTGGGTGCTGGAACTGCTTTTTCAGGCAGCTTCACTGATACTGGACACGATACGGACATTCTTTCTGATTGTACTTTCCATTCTCGGTCCTCTTGCTTTTGCACTCTCTGTCTATGAAGGCTTTCAGGGGACACTGACGCAATGGCTTACCCGATATATCGGGATCTATCTGTGGCTTCCGGTTTCGGACTTGTTCAGTGCGGTACTGGCCCGTATCCAGGTATTGATGTTGGAGAAAGATGTAGCCGCGCTGGAAGATCCGAATTTCATACCGGATATTTCAAATGCCGCCTATATTATCTTTATGCTGATAGGGATTATCGGGTATTTTACCATTCCAACGGTAGCAAGCTGGATTATACAGAACGGCGGGGCGGGCAGTTACGGCAAGCAGGTCAATTCAATGGGAATGAAAGGCGGTAAAGGGGCGGCGGCATTAACCGGCGCTGCGGTTGGACATACTGCCGGCAAACTGATGAACAAGGGCGGTTCCTCCAAAAACACGGACGGAAGTAATGATGAAAGCGATTACTCTCCTTCCGGTAAGAAGTTATAGCAATGGAAATTTCCAAAAGATAAGCTGAATACTCATTTAAAGAATTTATGAATTATGGAATTTAAAAGTTTGAAGAATATAGAAAGCAGTTTCCGGCAAATCCGGATGATTGCGATGGTATTCCTCGTGCTGTGCGTACTGGTAGCCGGGTACAGCATTTGGAGTTCGTACAGCTTTGCGGAAAAGCAAAGAGAAAAAATCTATGTGCTGGACAACGGAAAATCATTGATGATGGCGCTTTCCCAAGACCTTTCCCAAAACAGACCGGTAGAGGCAAGGGAACACGTGAAGCGTTTTCACGAACTGTTCTTTACCCTTTCACCGGATAAGGATGCGATAGAAAGCAATATCCGAAGGTCGCTGTTCCTCTGCGACAAAAGCGCATTCCGATACTATAAGGATTGGAGCGAGAAGGGATATTATAACCGCATAATCTCGGCAAATATCAACCAGACGTTACAAGTGGACAGTATGGCGTGTGATTTCGACCGCTACCCTTATCAGATAACAATGTATGGTCGGCAAATGATTATCCGTTCAAGCAATGTGACCGAACGCAGCCTTGTCACCCGATGCGGACTGATTAATTCGGTACGCTCCGACAACAACCCGCACGGATTCACGATGGAACGATTCGAGATATTGGAGAACAAGGATTTACGGGTACTGGAAAGATAGAGCGATGATACGGAAGAAAATCAATGAATGGCAAGATCGGATGGATGACGGTCTGCGCCGTATATGCGGAAGGCTTACGCCGGGAAAACAGTTGGCGATTACGCTTGCGATGTTGTTGGGATTGAGTGTACTGTCTGTCTACTTCACCGTTTCAGGTATTTACCGGATGGGAAAAGAGGAAGGTGAACGGTTACAGATTGAGCATATCAGGCAAATGAAACTGCATCAAAAAAACGACAGTACTGCTACGATACAGGGAAGTTTTGAAAACGGTAATGTGATAAAGTAAAAAGCAATGGAAAATAACATGAATGACGAAGGTACGGCGTGGGAAGAAAGTGCTGTACAAGTGGAAGAAGTAACGGAGGAGATTCGGGAAGCTGAAACTGTTATCCCCCCACCGGAAGAGAAAAAAGAGAAGGTAAAAGAAAGCAGGGAACTGACGCCGGCGGAAATCCAACGAAGAAAGAAGATGCTGGTGTTTCCCTTGATGTTTCTTGTTTTTGCCGGAGCTATGTGGTTGATTTTTGCTCCATCTTCAAAGGAGAAGGAAAAGGAGATACAGAAAGGTTTCAACATCGACGTACCGCTTCCCAATGAAAAGGGATTGCTGGATGACAAGAAGGAAGCCTACGAACAGGAAGCCTTTGAAAAGCAACGGAAGGAAAAGATGGGAACTTTGCAGGACTTTGATATTACCATCGGTCGGCAGGAAGATATTCCTATCGGTACTCCCGCCAATGAAATGGCAGAAGAAAACGTATCCCGCACAAGTGATTCGCCCATCCGTTCTTCTGCGGTTGCCTATCAGGACATAAACAGGCAGCTCGGTACTTTCTATCACGAACCGAAGGAGCCGGAAGACGACCAGAAACAGTTGGAACTGGAATGGCGGATTCAAGAACTGGAACGGATGCAGGAAGAAGCACGGCAAAGGAAAGTGGCAGCGGATGAACAACTGGAACTGATGGAAAAGTCTTACCAACTGGCGGCAAAGTATATGCCCGGACAAAACGGCAACATTTCATCGGAACAGGCCGCAACTGTTACTGCCGGAAACACGCGAGACAACCGGGTTACCGCTGCGCCGGTGCAGCAGGTGAAAGAGAAGGTAGTATCGCTGTTGGCTCCACCTATGAGCGACGCCGATTTTGTAAGGGAATACAGTAAACCCCGTAATCTCGGATTCAATACAGTGCAGGCGGAGAAGGAAAATGTAGTGAAGAACACCATCCGTGCGAGTGTGTACAGAACGGTCACATTGACGGATGGGAAAGAGATACAGCTCCGGCTGTTGGAACCGATGATAGCGGGGAGGCAGTATATACCTTCGGGAATGATCATCACCGGTACGGCAAAGGTAGGCGGGGAACGGATGGAGATAAAGGTCGGTTCGGTCAGTTATGAGGGAAGTGTGACTCCCGTCAATCTGGAAGTATATGACATGCAGGGAATGAAAGGCGTGTTTGTGCCGAACTCGGAAGAACTGAACGCTGTCAAAGAAATGGCGGCGAATATGGGTTCCTCACTGGGGACAAGCATCACCATTACGGAAGATGCAGGAGCGCAACTGGCTGCAGACTTGGGGAAAGGTGTCATTCAGGGGGCATCGCAATATCTGGCCAAGAAGTTCAGAACAGTAAAGGTGACGCTCAAGGCCGGTCACGAGTTCTACCTTTTGCCGGGAGAATAAGAAATACCACTAAAAAATCCAATTATAAACAATTAAAAAAGAAGTATTTATGAAAAAGTTGATTTTGATGCTTGCCATTGGTGCAAGTGCATTCAGTGCATACGCACAAAAGACCGTGAAAGTGGAGAAGGTTCAGCAGGAAACGGAAGTTACCGCTATTGAAACGGAGAAGAACGGGGATGAAGAAGAACCACGCAAAAGTCCTTCCACGGGAGACTTGTATGAGGGGTTGACCCGAACAGTGACTTTTGACCGCATGATTCCTCCTTACGGGCTGGAAGTGACTTTCAGTAAGACCGTGCATATTATTTTCCCTTCGGCTATCCGTTATGTGGACTTGGGTTCTGCGGATATAATTGCAGGAAAAGCGGACGGATCGGAAAATGTATTGCGTGTGAAAGCTGCGCTGCGTGATTTTTCCCGTGAAACGAACCTGGCGGTGATTACGGACGACGGAAACTATTACACATTTAATGTAAAATATGCCGACGAGCCGACAAAATTGAATATTGAGATGAAAGACTTTATTCATGACGGTGAAGCGGTCAACCGTCCGAATAACTCGATGGAAGTGTATTTAAAGGAGTTGGGTAGTGAATCGCCGCTGTTGGTACGATTGATTATGAAATCCGTATATGCCAATAACGACAGACTGGTGAAACATATCGGCTGTAAAAGATTCGGTATTCAATATACATTGAAAGGAATTTATACCCATAACGGGTTGCTGTATTTCCATACGGAACTGAAAAACTCGTCGAATGTGCCTTTCAATGTGGACTATATCACTTTTAAGGTAGTGGACAGAAAGATTGCAAAACGTACAGCCATTCAGGAACAGGTTATTGTTCCGTTGCGTGCGTACAACTATGTGACGACTGTCAACGGAAAAAGCAGGGAAAGAACGGTTTTTACGCTGCCTAAATTCACGTTGCCGGACGATAAACAGTTGGTGGTGGAAATGAACGAACAGGCAGGCGGACGCCATCAGAAATTCGTGATAGGTAATGCGGAATTAATCCGTGCCAGAGTGATTAACGAGCTGAAAATGAAGTAAGATGAAAAAAGTTCTGTTTTTATTGTGTATGGTAGTGTGTTTTGTCCTCACGGACAAGGCATACGCCCAACGATGTCTGCCCGGTATGCGGGGTATCCGCGTTACGGGAGGAATGGCGGACGGTTTCCACTCTCCGGATAAGCGAAATGAATTGGGGTATTATTTCGGGTTGTCACTGGATAGTTATACCAAACATTGCAACCGGTGGGTATTCGGTGCGGAATATCTGCAAAAGTATCATTCTTATAAGGCTATTCGCATACCCACCTCGCAATTCACTGCGGAGGGCGGCTATTATCTGACTTTTCTTTCGGATGCGAACAAAATGTTTCTGCTTTCGCTGGGCGGTTCGGCACTTGCCGGCTATGAAACGAACAATTGGGGGGAAAAGTTGCTCTATGACGGTTCTACACTGCAAAGCGGTGATAACTTCATTTATGGCGGTGCTGTTTCATTGGAACTGGAAACCTATTTGAGCAACCGGGTGGTATTGCTGCTGAATGCCCGTGAACGTTGTTTGTGGGGAAGTGATACGGGAAAGTTTCATTTCCAATTCGGAGCGGGCGTCAAATTCTTAATCAATTAGATTTATGGTATTACTGGAACTATTTTCGGGTATAGGCGGCTTCAGCAAAGGATTGGAAGCTGCCGGATATACCTTTGATAAGGTATATTTTTCAGAGATAGACAAACATGCCGTTGCAAACTTCAAATACAATTTCCCTTATGCAGAACACATTGGAACAGTCACAGAAATTACAAATGCCGTTATCGAACGACCCGACATCATCACTTTCGGAAGTCCTTGCCAGAATTTTAGCATTGCAGGCGACGGAACAGGATTGCAAGGAAAGGAAAGCTCCCTTATCCGATATGCAGTGGAAGCCGTTAGGAAATTCAGACCTGACGTTTTTATCTGGGAGAATGTTAAAGGAGTGCTCTTCTCAAAACATCGCAATGACTTTTGGAGCATCATCCAGGCGTTTACCCACATTGGCGGTTATCGACTTGAATGGCAACTGTTTAATACTGCATGGTTTTTACCCCAGAATAGAGAGAGAATCTATCTTGTCGGACGTCTTGCAAAAAAATGTACCGGAGACGTATTTCCTTTCCCGGCGCCGGGTGGAATGCATGGTTCGTTCGGGAAAGATGCGACTGCTGCCTCTGTATGTGGAACAATAACAAAGAATTACGGTAAACAACCCAATATCGGAAACTATGTCCTGTGCCTTAAACCGGGAGATGTGTATAACGGTAAACTCACTCCCGACCAAATAAAAGGAATACGGATGCTTACGGAAGTGGAATGTGAACGTTTACAAGGTTTTCCCGATGACTTTACAAAATATGGAAAGTATGAGAAAGAAACGAAGATCATCTCACGGGTCAACCGGTATGCTCTCTTGGGAAATGCCGTAAGTGTACCGGTAGTCAAGGCGGTGGCTGCCCGTATTAAAAAGAACACTGCCATTGTATAAAAGTTAATTCAGTAAAAAATGAAAAAGATGTTTGAAACAATATTTGTGCTCGGTCTTATGTTAGTCGGCGTGTTGTGTGTGGTAGCCTGTAGTGACAAGTTGGACGTGCAGCAGGTGTACGAGTTTGATATGGCGACCCTGCCGGTACAGAAGAAAATCGTAATGGGTGAGGAAGCGGAAATACGCTGTGAACTGGTAAGAGAAGGTACGTTTGAAGAAACGAAGTATTATATCCGCTATTTTCAGCCGGATGGTAAAGGACAGTTACGGATGGAGGACGGTACCGTACTACTCCCCAATGACCTTTACCCGCTGAAAAAGGAAACATTCAGGTTGTACTACAAATCATTGAGTACTGACCAACAGACGATTGATATTTATGTCGTGGATTCACATGGACAGTCCATACAGAAAACTTTCAACTTCAATAATGAAAGCCAAAACAAGGAGGATGAAGAATGACGGTAGCTTTGGTATGTTATGGCGGCTTCCTTGCCATTATCTGGTGCTGCATCGGTTGGTCTATGTACCGTGCTCCGACTGATGTCGAACTGTGGGGGAAAGAAATGGAATAACACTTCCTCTTTAATAAGTAAAATCCTCTTGTCTGAACCGCGACAAGAGGATTTTATATTTAGAACAGAGCCAATGTGAGTTGTTGCGGCTGGACGTATTGTCGTTTCAATTCCAATAATTTGTTTTTTAGTTTATTGATTACTGTGGGATTATAATTGCTTTTATCGGCAACAGAACAACGCTCTGCCTTTTCATACCGCTTTTCCAGCAAGTTGATACCTTGTCGGATTGCTTCTTTGTAATCTTTGACCGGTTCATCCCATACGGATGGATGGCTGCCACCGCCGGCACTGCCTGTACACCAACTAACCGTTACTGCATACGTTCCGTTTTCAGATTTACCGATGTGGATACAATTGGAATTACCCACTTTTATTTCTTCAATAATGGGTAACATGCCATTCAACAAACCATGTTGGTCGAGATGCTTACTTGTAAATCCGAAAATCAATCCTCTTTCATAGGTGCGTATATTGAGGATAATCCGGTGTACGTTATTGCCAAAACTCTCGAAATAGGCTGTTTGCTGCTTGTTATTGCGACGTACTGCCAAAAGATAACGGAGCACTGTTTCGCGTTCTACTTTACATGGATTAAAATCTAAAATCGCCTGCAATTTCTCTTCTCGTGTCATTTGGGATATAGTTTTCATACGGATTTTTATTAAAGGGTTAAAATTCAGCTATAAACAATCGGTTTTTCATAAACCGGATGCTTCCTTTGGAAATGCGTTGGTTTATCCAGAAATGATGGGAACCGTAACCATACTTGAAATACTGATCCAATTCTGTCTTTTCCCGAAGCTGTTTCACGGATTCACGGAGTTCTTGTTCGTCTCTGCAAAAAAGGATGGTATTCACTACTTGAATAAGGAGTGCAGGGATATTTTCATCCCATGCACAAATAATACTTTCAAATGTCACTTGCATAATTTTGATTTTTAAATGGTTGCTTTTAATATTTCGATGTGAAACTGGGGGCTTACTTCATAAAATAAATAATCAATGAAATCCTTGCGTGCTTCTTTTTCCAGTTCCTTGAAAAGTGCGGTGAACGTGGATATATTACCGTTCAGATAGACACTTACCATGTACTCAAAAATGTTTTCCACTTCATAATATCTGCATTGCTGCGAAACTGTCTTACTGTATCTTACTTTCATAATCATATATTTTTAAGTTTTAAATAATTGCGTAGAGAATAAACAGAGTTATCACTCCCCAAAAGAGGATTTTAAGAGTAAGGAAGAACACACGGAGTAACGGACGGACTGCCCACCATAAAAGGATGGCAAAAAGGAATTTTACTCCCAAGTAATACACACCTGCCACCATCAAAGCGACTTTCAAAATATTTATGCTGATTGGAAGGCTTGTAAGCTGCTGTTTCCTATTTTTTTCTTCATTTTTCATAATTTCTGACTTTTTTTTTATGCCTTATCGGAGCCGGCTGTTGAGCTGTGTTTCGTGTGCATCGGAAGATGACCGGATATGAACGGGCAAATTTTTTTTGTAAAATACTACCCGTAGGGCTGGAGATTTTGCAAATAAAAATTTGACAGGCAATAGACGGTCGTTTATCTTCGCACAAGGAACATTGCTTGACAGTTGGCTCCCATTAGATTGGCAGGAGTAAACGAGGAAGAAATTATAGAGAGAAAAATGAAGAAAAAAGCCATGTGATAACCATTAAAAAAGACAGCTCGCCGGGAGCTGTCCGTTATATTATCATTGGATGTTTTCATGAGAATACTTTTTATCTTTTTGCTTTAACCATGAAAATATATCCTATAATTTTCCTACTTTTGCCGCGAGAGGATAAATAATCCTCTGTATTTAGTGAGTTTATTTACCGTTCCGAGAAATCGCCAATTTCAAAACACAAAGGTAAGTAAACTGGCTCGGTCATATACTAACGTGACCTGTCAGTTACTTTTGTGTTGGGCGTTTGGCGATGCCTTTGGAACTGTGATTGGCAGTGTCACGTTTTTAAATTATATATGATATGGAACAATTAAATGAAACCCCTTTGCAGGGAATCGTGGGAACAGACAGCGGAGAACTGTTCTACCTCTTACAAATTGAAAAAGTCAGTGACCTTGTTAAGTTGCGGGGAGATTTAAGCACTGCTATCGACCTTATATCCAAAAGCGGAAGTTCGGAAAAAGAGATAAATGTCGTCAACGCATTGAACAGGCTGCTTGCCGGATTGATGAAGTATGATAACGACCACTACGAGGCAATGGATATAGCACTTATCGGTGCTATGAAGGAATTGAAAAAGAAATAATCCGAACTGTTTTATCCGGGCGGGTCAGACAATCATAAAAATGACCTTTTATCATAACCGGAAAAAGAAAGGTGTTCCGATGGCCGATGAATATTTATATTCGGTGGTCGGCGGAATTACTTTTCTGCGGTTATGGATAGGCAAAATGGAATTTCCGTTACAAAGTACGGGGAATTGCTTTTTGACGAATAAATGATTTTTATACCGATGGAGGGGTGGGAAAAGTATTAGATTTGATTTTTTCCTACGGATTCAATATTACTTCCCGCTTTTACTAATTCAAAAAACAAAGATATAAATAACTCATAATTACATAGTTATACTTAAAATCGTTACTTTACCAGTATTTAAGATTTTGAGTAACGATTTGGGGATTTATTTTGTCTTTGTCCTGTCTTTCCAACGGGTATTAGAATGGCGTAAGAAAAAGGATAGTCATTCATCAAGTGCCGTTATTGTCTTTTGTATGTCTTTAAAACAAAAGAATCAGACTGTGAGATTCTATTGGGATAAAATTCTAACGGGTGGTAATGAAGACGGTTTGTTCAAAAGCAGGGTTTCTTGGGAAGATGAAAAAAGCCCAATACATTTCTTTGTGCATCAGGCTTTAATTTTACTATAGGATATGCGGTTAATTGGGCATTGAGGGGTAGCAAATGGAAGCATGGCGGGTATCGGCATTGAAAACGACAATAACATCTGTTTCTTTCCTGTCCATACGATTGTATTCGCAGAGAGCGTTCATGACCCATTCGCGGAAGGCTTTAGCATAACGAGAATCTATGCGGTAACTCAGGAAAATAATAGCTTCGAGGTTATAGAAAGTAACGTAGATGTCCTGCCCTTTTTCGTTTTTCATCTTGCGCTCCATCGTCACGTCGTCTTCACATAGTACGCCGGATTTGAAGATGGAGCGGAAGTTATTACCCACTGTCTGGAGATATACGTCGAAAAGACGGGCGATTTCATGCTTGAACATCCATACGGTTCCATTTACTATTTTGACTTCGACAACGGGCTTGCCGATTTCTTCTTCGGTGATTTTGATGTATCCTCTTTCCATTTTGATTTTATTTAGGGGGTAAAATTAGTTATTTATGCAGTAAGTCTATTTATTGGTTGCAAGTTTCTTGGATAACTCAAGGATTTCCCGGCTGACTTGCTTGTCAGAGACACGTGTGCAACGGGTAGTATAATCCCGGAAACCAAACAGCTTGGAAATGATTACGGGAGGAACTTCATTAGCCATGCCGATCGTGACGGCAAAGGTGGAACGGGCGGACTGGAAACTCAATTTCCGGTCTAAACCGCACTGTGAGACTATTTCTTTCAAGTAGGCGTTTACTTTCTGGATGCTGGGGACGGGCAACAGGTTTTCGGTATTGCCATCCCTATATTTGTCAATGATCCGGCAGGCATTTTCCAAAAGTGGAATTTGGCAGGAATGTTTTTCCGTAGGACGAAAAATTGACAACCATCGGGTCCCGTCCTTTGCGCGGATAACATGATAATCCTGTAAGTTCTTGATGTCACGGTAAGTCAAACCCGTGTAACAGGAAAAGAGATAGAGGTCACGGACTTTTTCAAGACGGGAGCTTTGAAGCTCCTGTCTTTCTACCGTTGCCAATTCTTCTGCTGTCAGATATTCACGTCCTGTTTTCATGCCGTTTGTACGGCTCTTGCTTAAATAATCTATATACATTTATTTTTCCTCCTTTATTTAACTTCCATATGCAAGTTCAACTGCTCCGAAAGATTTTGCATACTGCGGCCGACAAGAATATTGGTTGCCTTGGCGTAATGCTGCGTTTGGCGAATATTGGTGTGTCCCAACATCTTTGCAATGCTCGCCATCGGAACGTCGTGCAGCAGGGTGAGCGAAGTGGCAAAGGTGTATCTGGCAACATGGTAGGTCAACTCCTTGTTGATACCGCATACAGTGGCGAGTTCCTTCAAATATTGGTTTACCTTTTGGTTGCTACATACGGGAAGCAATCGTCCTCCGGTCTGTTGTCCACGGTATTTTTCAAGGATTTGGAGAGGAACTTCCAGCAAAGGTATATCGGCTACAACTTTTGTTTTTTGGCGGGGTTTCTTAATCCAAATTTTCCCGTCATTGGCTTTATGAAGATGCTCTTCCGTCAGAAAATAGGTATCTGAATACGCCAAACCTGTGAAGCAGGAAAAAACAAACACATCACGGACACGGCGTAAGCGGTCATTTAGAATGTTTTTTTCCATAATGGTTTGCAGTTCTTCCAGTGTAAGATAGGGAACTTCCACTTCCTCAAATGTAATTTTCTTATCGTAAAACGGGTCTTCCTGTAACATGCCGTGAGACTGTGCATAATTGGTGGCGGTTTTCAGCTTCTGTAACATCTTGGCGGTGGCATTATGACCGACTTTCTTGTCTACGCGCAGAAAAATATCAAAGCCGTTCACAAAATCATCGTCAATGCTGTATAGTGGCAGGTCTTCGTTCTTATACTCCTGTTTGATGTACTCCTGCAAACGACGATAGACCAATTCATATTTGCCGTAGGTGGATTTGGATATTGATACACCGAGCTGCTTTTGTTTTTCATCAACTATCTTTTTAAAGATGGTGAGTATCGTATGGCTCTTTGCTTTTATACCTAAATAGGCATTCTTTAACATCAACGGGGTGGGAAAACAACCTACCGATCGGATTTTTTCGTAGTGGTTGTTCAACTCTACCCGCATCTTTTCCAGTTTCAGGTTAATTTCATTGGCTGCCGGAGTACGTCCGGCTATTCGTGAGGATTTGGTATCCCACTTCTTTTCTTCTGTTTCAAGTTTGGTACTGAACTCTACTTTTTCACCGTCAATGGTGATACGCACCATAATGGGCAGTTTTCCGTTCTTCAATGGAGCGCCCTTCTTCAAATAAAATAAAACTCTAAATGTACTTCGCATAATTCTACTTTTTTAGGTTACAAAATTAATTCAACGCATTGCAAATGAATTATTTATGCCAAGACACTTAACGGTATTGTCAGAGACTTCCGAAAGAAGAATTGAAAAAAATGGCTTAGTGAATATTTGCCGATAGTCATTATTATCGGTTTATATTCAAATCGTTACTTTTTTCAGATATGTTTTTGATGGTCTAAACTGCGACAAATCAACGACATATCTGTGAAATCGTTACTTTTTTTGGCGTCCTGATTTTAGGTAACGATTTAGAAACGCTTTTTGTCTCCAAGATGACTTTTAGGGGAGTATCGGGTTGTCGTAGGAACAACAAAAAAACAGCCCTAAATTCATGATTTAGAGCTGTTTTACTTACTTTTGACACTTTGTTGTCTAGTGTATTTGCGGTGCGTACGGGACTCGAACCCGTGACCCCATGCGTGACAGGCATGTATTCTAACCAACTGAACTAACGCACCAAATTTCATTTTTCTTATACTGCATCTCTCTCGATTGCGGTTGCAAAGGTACGCAAAATTTCGATATCTGCAAGCATTTTACGAATATTTTCTTGAACTTTTTTACATCAACTCTGATAATAAGCCATTTAAGATACAAGAAAAATAAAAATACAAAAAAAAGAGAGCACTTCATGTATTTTTTAAATATAATATGTATATTAGTCGTGTAAATAAAAGGAAACGCAACTATGGATATGCATGTTTTTCAAGTAGAATCAAATAAAGTACTTCCACAACAGGGAAGCATCCTTATATCCTCCCCTTTCATGAACGACTACCACTTTACAAGAGCAGTCGTGCTTCTTATCGAACATAATGACGAGGGAAGTATGGGTATTATCATGAATAAAGATTTCCGTTACCACATTCTGCTCAATGACCTCATCCCCGAATTGGAATTCGCACAGCGGGTCCCGGTGTATAAAGGCGGGCCGGTGAGCCGGGAGACAATATTTTTCCTGCATACGCTAAAAGATCTGGAAGGCGCACTGCCTCTGGGAAACGGGCTTTATCTGAATGGTGATTTCAATGCCGTGCAACAATATATACTGGACGGGAAGCCCATTGAAGGAGTGATCCGTTTCTTTGCCGGTTATGCGGGATGGGATCATGGACAACTTGCCAAAGAAATAAAAGAGAACTCATGGCTCATAGGAAAAGCCGGGAAAGAAACGTTGCTCAACCAGCACTTCCGCGACTTATGGCATACCAGTTTGAACGAAATGGGAGGCAAATACGCCATTTGGGCCCGCTATCCCCAATACCCCTCCCTCAACTGAGATTCAGCTTCTGAACAACCAGCACATCCGTATAGCCACCGCCAAACGTATGCGCCCACTCTTTCAATACCGCACTCTCTTTGTACCCGCACGCCGCAAAGAGTCTGCGGGAAGGAAGGTTTTCCACAGCGATATAGGCAAACAACTGATGAATTCCCAGATAACGGAAACAGTGTTCTTCCAGCAAAGCCAAGGCGTTACGCCCTATCCCCTGCCTGCGACAGGATTTATCCACCATAATCCCCACCTCGGCCCGGTTGTGCAAAGGATCAAAAGAACATAGATCCACAATCCCCACCACCTGCCGGTTCCCGTTTTCTATCATCAGGCGCAACTGGCGGTCGGCAAACAAATCATTCTGGGTCTGCTCTATGTACTGCTTCAACTGAAAACGCGAATACGGGCCTGTGGTATTGCTCATCTCCCACACATCCGTAGCGTTCTCAAAGCGGAACATGACTTCCAAGTCTTCCGGCTCCGGTGCACGGAGCCTTATCCCGTTCCCTTGAAAATGCCGGTCACTCATCATAAAGCAGGCTCCTCATTCTCCTCTTTTACCAAATCCAGCTCATCCAGCATCCGCTTGCGGGTAGGGACACAGAACAGGGAAGCGATCAGCGCCATCATGGCACACAATACGCCCGTGTTGTTCAGAGTCAGATAATAAAATGACAAGTTCACCAATACGGGAACCACCAGCATCCCCGTCCTTATCTCACTCCAGCGGCGATAACTTTTCAAGGCTTCCGGCAATGAACGCTGCTTCACATTCTTCACCAAGGAAAGGCTGAACAGCCGGAGCGATAAAGGAATCAGCCCCACCGCCAATAAAATCCCTACCGTCTGCAAGACATAATCCATACGGACATCGCCCGCGTAAGCCCCCTCGGTCATCACCCCTGTTTCATAAAGAGCCACCAAGAGCAAAGGCAACACCCATACCGCCACATATTCTATCTGCAAGTATCGCAGCAATTGTCTTATCTTCTTTTCCATCTCTTTCTGTTTTTCCCAGTTTATGCCGTTCCCGTAAACAAAGTACGATTTATGATGGAACGTCCCAACGTCACTTCATCCGTATATTCCAGCTCATCCCCGATAGAGATACCACGCGCTATCACACTCAGCTTCACGTCCATGCCGTCCAGCTTGCGCGAGATATAGAAATTCGTCGTGTCCCCCTCCATCGTCGAGCTCAAGGCAAGGATCACTTCCTTCACCTCACCGCCTTTCACCCGTTCCACCAGACTTTCTATCTGCAGATCGGAAGGACCTATGCCATCCATGGGCGAGATGACTCCCCCCAGGACATGGTACAGCCCCCTGTACTGCTGCGTGGCTTCCACCGCCATCACATCACGGATACTCTCCACCACACAGATCGTGGAAGCGTCCCGTGCCGGATTGGAACAGATACGGCAAGTTTCCGTGTCCGATATATTATGGCACACTTTACAATATTTCACTTCATGTTTCAAGGTAATCATCGCATTACCAAACGCCTCTACCACAGCCGTATCCTGTCTGAGCAGATGCAATACCAGCCGCATGGCGGTCTTGCGTCCCACACCCGGCAACTTGGCAAACTCTCCTACCGCTTTTTCCAGCAGCATGGACGGATATTGTTGGTTCATCAGTTATTTTGTATTATAATGGATGCAAACTTACGCAATTTCAACGATTTTGAGTACATTTGCACTCAAAAAAATAACATGAACGGAATTTATATTCTGCTGACCATACTGCTCTATTTCGGAATACTGCTGCTTGTAGCCCGCCTTACCGGCCGTCATTCCGATAATGACGCGTTCTTCCGCGGCAACCGCCGTTCTCCCTGGTATATTGTTTCTTTCGGAATGATCGGAGCCTCCCTTTCGGGAGTTACCTTCGTTTCCGTTCCGGGTATGGTACGCGGCATCGACATGACCTATATGCAGACCTGTTTCGGCTTCTTCATAGGCTATCTCATCATCGCCCACGTTCTGCTGCCGCTTTATTACAGGTTGAACCTGACCTCCATCTACACGTATCTGGGAGACCGGATCGGAAGGCACGCTTATAAGACGGGAGCTTCCTTTTTCCTTCTGTCCAAGATCATCGGAGCCGCAGCGCGCCTTTATCTGGTATGCCTTATCCTCCAGCATTATGTATTCGACGCCTTTCATATTCCTTTCGCCGCCACGGTGATAGGGATTGTCTTACTGATCTGGCTGTACACCCGCCGCAGCGGCATACGCACGATTGTGTGGACGGACAGCTTGCAGACACTCTGCCTGCTGCTGGCGCTGGGATTAATACTTTATGAGGTTTCCGGCCAGCTGGATCTGGATTTTCCGGGACTGGTACATGCCATCCGGGAAAATGAGCACAGCCGTATCTTTGTTTTTGACGACTGGCACAGCAAACAGAACTTCTTCAAGCAGTTTTTCAGCGGCATCTTCATCACGATTGTCATGACAGGGCTGGATCAGGATATGATGCAGAAGAACCTGTCGTGCAAGAACCTGCGTGAAGCCCAAAAGAACATGTATTGCTACGGCATCTCATTCGTTCCGGTCAATTTCCTGTTCCTGTCACTCGGAATCCTGCTGTTATTGTTCGCCTCGCAACTGAACATCCCCCTGCCGGCAGCCGGGGATGAGATACTGCCCTTGTTTGCGGCGGAAGGCCATCTGGGATTCGCCGTACTGATATTCTTTACCATCGGCATCATTGCAGCCGCCTTTTCCAGCGCCGATTCGGCATTGACCGCCCTCACCACCAGCTTCTGTATAGACATAGCGGGCATAAGCCATTTGTCCGGCAAGGAAGCGGAAAGACGGAGGAAGCTCGTGCACTTCTGCATATCAGTCCTCTTTATCGGATTCATCCTGCTGTTCAAGGCAGTAAACAACAAGAGTGTCATCGACGCTATCTATACCATCGCCTCGTACACTTACGGCCCGTTGTTGGGGCTGTTTGCATTCGGGCTGTTCACCCCAATGCGGCCGCGCGACCGTTTTGTTCCTTACATAGCCATCGCCTCGCCGCTATTATGCTATGCCATAGACCGGCTGGTGTTCACCTCCACCGGCTATCAGTTTGGCTATGAAATGTTAATGTTTAACGGCTTCCTGACTTTTATGGGGCTGACTTGTTTAAGTATAAAAACAAAGAATTATGGAAATACTCAGTGCAGAATTTGTAGTAAGTAACACAAAAGTAGAGAAATGCCCGCAGGACAACCTGCCCGAATATGCATTTATCGGCCGTTCAAATGTAGGTAAATCGAGTCTGATAAACATGTTGGCCAAACGTCCCAAACTGGCTATGACTTCCTCCACTCCGGGGAAGACTTTGCTGATCAATCACTTTCTGATCAATAAAGAATGGTATCTGGTGGATTTACCGGGATACGGATATGCCTCCCGGGGCAAGAAACAGGTAGAAAAGATACAGCAGATTATCGAGGATTATATCCTGGAACGCGAGCAAATGACCAATCTGTTTGTATTGATAGACTGCCGTCTGGAGCCTCAGAAAATAGACTTGGAATTTATGGAATGGCTGGGAGAAAATGGAGTACCCTTCTCTATCATCTTCACCAAAGCCGACAAGCTGACCAATGGCAAGGTTAAGGATAATGTAAACAAATATCTGAAAAAACTGACAGAACAGTGGGAAGAACTCCCTCCTCATTTCGTATCCTCCTCTGAAAAGAAAACAGGCAGACAGGAGATTCTGGATTATATTGACAGCATTAACCGGTCGCTTAAGGCATAGCGTTTACCTAGTGGTGACTACTTAGAACGCAAATGACGCAAATGACACAAATTTATACCCGTTCCTATTTGTGTCATTTGCGCCATTTGCATTCCGTTCCGGCAAACGCTCAGAGTTTTATGGTCTTCACCTTACCCGGAATCACCGTCAGATGCACCGTACCGTTGCATTCTATATCCACCTTCTGGTATCTGGCCTCCACCACCACTTTTCCGTCCAGAGCCATTATTCCCCATTGGCAGGCGTTTTCCTCGTAAGCGCAATAATAGCCCACAGGAGGCAGAATCTTCCTGTATTTGGGAGGCACAATGATACGTTCCCCCAGTTTCAAGCCCCATTTCATCCCCATCCGGAAAGGCAATGCATCCCTGATCTCTTCCAACCTTTTCAGCCTTTTCTGTTCCTCTTCCTGCAATTGTTTCCGTTGAGCTATCCCGGCACGCCGCCCGGCTTCTTCCTTCAGACGTTCCATCACCGTATGGAAATCTTCCTCGCCCGGCCGGGGAGCATTACAGGCTATATACCGCTTTTCCTTCCCTTTCTCCACATGATAATAATTCCCGTTCCCGTCCATCACCACGATACTCCGGTCCGCCAGACGGCCACAGCACCAATATACTTCCTCCTCATTCCCTGCCAGCACACAGGCGAAAACATCAAACAAGGTAGTCCAGACAGGATCCACCAGTTGGCAGTCCTTCGGAACACGGTAATCCGGTATCTTCAGATAAAAGTCATAAAAGTAGATGCCGTTCTGATCCACCCCTCGCATGGAGACATACGGTTTTCCGGTACGGCTGAAAAAGAACGCTCCCACCTTCAGCAGCTCCACACCGCCGTATGGCAATTCCATACAGCCGAATGACAACACCACGGGTTTCTCCCGATAGGTTCTGTTTACCTTCAGGTCGATGTAAGATTCATTGCCCGCACAGTCTGTCACGGCAAGCAGATCCCCCTTCATGAACTTCATTTTCCGGCAGCGGTCCAGCTGTATTCCGGGCTGTCCGGTTTCATTCACCACACCTGCCCAGTTATTCCCGAATCTCACTGCCGCCCGGTCTCCACAGATATCAAACACTTCCGGATACCGGGGCCTTACCGTCATCCTCTCCCCGCGCCTCAATCCCCAAAGCCCGCTTTGTCTGTCATAATAACTTTTCAAAACGGGCTGTCCGCCTTTTTCCGTTGCTGAATCTTCCCGGGTTGTAAGGAAGTCCATCAGCCGGTCGTGCGTTATCACCACCTCCAGTTCATCCTCCCGTTGTCTTTCCTCCTCCGGCAGCAGACCGGATACGGACAGCCTGCCTGTTTCCGCCCGTGCCCGGGACAGCGCGTTGCCAATCATCCGCCCCTCGAACATCGCCGCCCAGTCATGGTTCCGGGCGGGCAGACCGAAGATGCGGTACAGACCCACATTGTCTATCAGCATACAGGACGCCTTGTCGGCCGACCTCCTCAGCCCACGTCCCACCTGTTGCAGGTATTTCGCCAGGGAAAGCGTAGGACGTGCCAGCTGCACGAACTCTACATCGGGACAGTCGAAGCCTTCGGAGAAGATATCCACATTGACCAGCACTTTCACCTTCCCCCGTCTGAAAGCCTCCACCAGTTCCCGGCGTTCCGAAGCCGGAGTCCTGCTGTCGATAGCCACAGCCTCCAGTCCGTGTGCGCTATAACAAGCCGCTATCCGGCGGGCATGGGCGATGCTGACAGCATATACGATTCCTTTCTTTCCGCGAGCATATCGTTCCACGCTCTCATACAGCCGGCCGATACTTGTCTCCCGGTTCAGCACCTCGTTCATCTCCTTTACCTGGTAGTCCCCGTCCGCACCCCGTTTCTTCAGCGAGTCTATCAACCGCTGTTCCCTGCTGTTCGCACGGATGGACACATAGTCAAAGGATGACAACCAACCCTTTCCGATGAATTCCGCGACAGTCCACGAAGCAATCAGGCTGTCGAACAAGTCCGTGAATCCCTTGCCGTTCAGCCGGCAGGGAGTGGCGGTCATACCCAGTTTCCTTGCCTCCGGATAGTTCTCCCAAAGTATCCGGTAGGTTTCCGCCAGGGCGTGATGCGCCTCGTCGATAACGATCAGGTCCGGCTCTTCATCCATGTGCTTCCGGTTTCGTGACAGCCACTGGATGGACATCACCCTCACCCTTCCGTCCTCTTTGCTCATCCCGTGCCGGGACACGGTTTCCTCTATCTGCTCCACCAGCTCCCGGCGGTGCGCCACGATCCATACCCGGCTGCCGGAACCACGCAGGAATTCCCTTACTATGGCGGCCAGCAGATGCGTCTTGCCCGTACCGGTAGGCATCTGTACCATCACACTTCGGTGAAGCTCCCACTCCTTGAAAAGGCGGAGCTTCATCTCCTGCTGGTAGTCGCGAAGAGTGTCGTTCATGCAATACATTATGCGGATGCCGGTCGCTACCGGCAACAAAAAAAAGGGAAGGCCACATGCATCATTGCATGCAGCCTATAGTAAATATCTTATTCTTTACGGATTAATTTTTATCGAAAACCCAATTATCAATAAGTCCTATAAAAGCACAGACTTTAGGATACATTTCCTGAGTTGCTGCTAAATCAAAGTTCTTAAAGTCTTCATAATCGGCAGCTGAACGATTATTGAACAAAATAGAATAAAAGCGTCCCCATTCTTTAGGGAATTTACCTGTAAGAATAAAATGCTGGCTGAATTTTTGACGTACACCTTCATGACTCTTGACTCCGTCTATCTCCGACTGCAACAACAATCCACTCACAGCATAAAAACAGGCATAATACATCCTATTCATTGCCGTATTGTAATAACCACGCTCTATATGATCTTTTATTTCATCTAACAATGATTTGGCTGAATTCAGCCTATATAAAACAATATCAAACCGCTGTTCCGGAGTCATAACAATATCCCCTCCTTCATTATATTCTCATAAAACGGAGTGAAACGTTTTCCCCATTCTTTCATCGACTCTATAAACGGATTGATTTGAACACCGGTTTCTAACTCAATGTCATATAAAGGAGCAGTTAAAAGCATCTTGTCCTCCAAAGTAACCACATCCTTATCTATCAACAGCAACAGGTCTATATCACTATCACTACGCGCATCACCCCGCGCCTCACTTCCATAAAGTATCACCTTTATACCAGGAGCAACCTTATGTAAGGCATTTTGTATAGATTTCACGATTTCAGGACGCTTCATACTCCTTATCTTTAGATTGAATTTGTTGTTAACTGCAATCAAGCTTAATACAAAGAACGAAATTTTTCTTCAAACAAACAAATATTCAGCATCTTAATTGATATCCTATCGAAAAGTTCCTGTTCCATTATTTTTCGCTTTTACCGTCCCTGCAATGAAAGAGTTCTTACATCATATACGGCCTATTCTTCTATGACCCAATCCCCCAGGGTGTGTTTCTCCACATCAAAATTGATCCCCACCTTCACCACTTGCAATCCGCTGAGGGAAAAGCGTTCGGGATACTGCTTCAGATTGATCTGGGCCATGGCCGCTTCCGCAGACCTACCCAGCTTCAATTCAATGACATACAGCTTACCGGCAACACGCATCACCACATCCACACGCCCCTTGGGGGTACGCACCTCCACATCGACATACATCCCGAACAGGGAGAAGATGATGTAGAACAATTGCTGGTAATGTCCCTCATAATTCGTGTTATCACAATACGGAACAGTAGAAAGGAATTCCTGAAGAAGACGCAAGGCCCCGTCCATATCTCCCCCGGCTATCGCAAGATACATACGGGCGATGGTCGTATTGCCTTTCAGCGTGTTATGGGCCAGATAGCCAGGCAGCAAGCTGCGCATCAGCCCGATCCGTATCTCACCGTTCGGAATGTCCAGCGTATACAGTTCGGCCAGCTTGTTGTAATCCTTTATCGTAAAGTAACCGCTCTGATAGAGCAGAGGAACAATGCCCTCCATTTTCTCCGTAGGCGCATCGAAATCAGCAGCCATAGCCTGCATACTTCCCCCTAACTGGGAGGGAAGGACGTGGAACTTGCGTAGCATCTCTATCAGATAAGTGGGCGTGCCGCTGCCAAACCAGTAATTGTTCAACTCGTCATTGGCAAAGGCATTCAGCAGGCTGAACGGATTATAGATATCGGGCGAAGGCCAGGTAAAATGATAACCGTCATATTTCTCCTTCAACTTCTGCAACGTTTCCTCTTTGCTCATTTCCTGCGAAACGGCAAGCCGTTCTATATAAGCTGTCATCTGTTCCTGCATTTCTTCCTGAGTGATGCCACAAATGGCGGCATAGGGCTTCAGCATACTGATATTCAAGATATTGTTCAGCTCGCTGAAGATGCTGAGTTGGGAGAATTTGGTAATGCCGGTCAGGAACACAAAGCGAAGATAAGGGTCGCACGCCTTCAACGGGCTGTAAAAATTGCGCATCACGTTACGGAGAACGGGAAGATCCGTTTCCTCATGCATCACATCCAGCAAAGGCGCGTCATACTCGTCAATAAGGACTACCACCTGTCGGCCGGTCTGTTCGTTGGCACGCATGATGAGTGAAGTCATCCGGTCGTTCAGCTTCACAGCCTCCTCAGGCTTGCCATAAATTTGTTCATATCCGCTAAGCTGGAAGCTCAGCATGCTTTCCAACGTATCCTTGTCCACATGCTTCGCCAGACTCATGTCGAAGTGCAGCACCGGATATTCCGTCCATTCGGTTTCCAGCTTCTCAATGGCCAATCCCCTGAAAAGGTCCTTCTTCCCGGCAAAGTAACTGTGCAACGTAGAAGTCAGCAATGACTTGCCGAACCGGCGGGGACGGCTCAGGAAACAATATTTGGAGGCGCCGTGCGCCATCCGGTAAACATATTCCGTCTTATCTATATAGAGGTAACCCTTGTTGATTATTTCCTCAAAAGTCTGTATGCCTATCGGGCATTTCTTCAATTGCTGCTGTTCCATCATTTTTTCCATTTTAACATTACCGCTACGAAGATAAACAAATTCCGCCACTTCCTGTTGCGTTTACCGCAAAATATGACTTCTTTTCTTCAGAAAAGAATTTTACGATATTGGTAAAGAAAAGCTATCCCATTATTAGGTTATCCGTCTTCAGATCATCCAGCATTCGTTTTATCGCTTGCTGCAATTGTGGTATGTCTTCCAGGCAAATACGATAAATCTCATCAGCATCTACATCGAAATAATGATGTACTATTATATCACGTACCCCCATCACATACCTCCATGGAATCTCCGGATATTGAGCCAATAATTCTTTGTTTGCCACCTTATCCAGATTTTTAATGCTTTCTCCAATCGCAGTCAGTTTCATGCAGATACTATCCAGTTTCATCATACCGCTTTCACTCAATAGAAAATCATCCGGACAGGAGATATCCGAAAAACGAAAACTTATTCTTTCCAGAGATTTCTGTATCAAATCCAATATATGGAAAGCGATCAACGTGTCATACATAAATGCCCTCCCTCTGAATTCTTTCACGTAAAAATGAATCCATTCTATCTCGCAGGCGTACAATATCCACTTTGCAGCCCAATAATTCTTCCAACTCTTGCTTTATACCCGCTAAAGCGAAAAAGCCATGCAGCTGACCTTCCACACACACATCCACATCACTATTTTCAGTCTGCTCGCCACGTGCCACAGACCCGAAAATACCCATACGCACAATGCCATATTTATGAGCATTCTCAGCCATATACTTACGCAATAATGCAATGTATTCAGATGTCGTTTTCATATTTTTCCTCCAAGTAGGTTTTCGCAAATATACAATTTATTTTTCTTCAGACAAAAATTTCTCATTAAAGAATTTACTCAAAGCATCCCCATTATCTCCCTCACTTTTCCCTTCCACTCCCCCAGTTCACGTTCCGCCTCCCGTGACAGCGGCGGGTTGACATACCTGTAAAACTCGATACGCCTCTCATAGTGTTCTTCTATAACCGCCTTCACCTCGAAAAAAAGAAGAAGCGTCATGTTATTTTTTTTCTTCCAGGCTGGTAAAAAAGCCATTAGCCACATGGAGCTTACGCTCCAACTCCCGTCTGTGCAGATTCAACTGGCCCAGACGTTTCACTACCTCGGCAGCCAATTGCCGGGCCTGATCAACAGGATTCAAATGTTCCATCGGATTAAATCGTATTTTTTTATATGAATACTCATTTACATGTCCTCATTCAGGACAAAAACACACGTATCTCGGTTATTATATCGAACTTTGTAACATTGAAAATCAATAACCTGATTCATAAATATCAGGGCTTGCAAATTTAATAAATAAAAACGAATGAACCAATTTAAAATGTCACTGTTTCTGCCACCGATATCACCGGTAAAGGACAGTGCCACCGGACGAACCATCCAGCCGCCCACCTTAACGCCCTACAAGGAAATAACCTTACAGAAAGTGTACAAACTTATCACATCCAGCGAACGCCTGAAAACACTGACCGAGACCGTGCGCCGGGCAGCGGAAAACGGGGATGAAAAAATCTATCGTATGCTCAAGCAGCAGACACTGCCCTACGTTACTCCCTGCGGCGTCTTTTCCTACCGCAAAAGCGACAGCCTGACCGGACCGTCGGGCTTGATTGTAGTGGACATAGACCATCTTGATTCCCGTGGGGAAGCGGAAAAGCTGAAAAGACAATTGTTCGACGACCGCCTCCTGCGCCCTGTACTGGCATTCACCAGCCCCGGCGGACGCGGAGTAAAAGCGTTCATCCCCTACGACCTGGCACGCATACCCGACACCAGACAGAATACCTCCGAAAACATCCACTGGGCGATGAACTACGTACAAGCAATCTATGACAGCCACCCGGACGGGGAAGATAAGAAAACGAGCCGCTCCGGCAAAGGCGTGGACCGTTCCGGCAAGGACCTGGTACGGGCCTGTTTCCTCTCGTATGACGAGGAAGCATTGATACGCCGGGAAATTTAAGAAGAATAGAAAAGCATACTCAAAAGAATGCCGGACAAAATTTAAACAGGCACTCAAAAAACAACAAATATCATGAACATGAACAATCCTTTAGAAAATTTGCGGCAGCTGACCGAAGCTGTCCGCATGGCAGGCGCGGATATCGCTCCCACCTACATTGAATATGTACAACTGGCTTTCGCCATCGCAAACGATTGCGGGGAAGCGGGACGCAATGATTTCCTCTCCCTCTGCTCCCTTTCCTCCAAATACGACGAAAAAAATGCACAAGCACTGTTCTCGAACGCGCTTCATGCCGATAAAGAAGATATACATCTGGGAACCGTGTTCCATCTGGCCGGGCAATGCGGAGTGAAGATTTCCGGCAGTGCCGGCTCTCACAAGGCAGGGACAATGGGGACAGCAGGGACAGCCCCGGATTTTCCACACACGTGCGCGCGATATAATAAGGTGGAAAATAACATTTCCGATGATACCGACGAGGAGGAACAGCTCACCGAAGGCTCCGATCCTTATTCCCCCCTGCCTACCTTTCCACAGAACTATGTGTGGCCGGAACTGCTGGAGAGAATCATTTCCTTCGGTAAAAATCCCGAACAGCGTGATATATTGCTCCTGGGAGCGTTTACCGTACTGGGCGCCTCCCTCTCCCACATAGTGCGGTGCCAGTACGGCCGGAAGTGGCAGGCCCCCTGTATGCAGACTTTCATCGTGGCCCCGTCCGCCTCGGGAAAAAGCGCGTTGACGTGGGTACGGCTCCTCATCGAACCCATACACGACAAGATACGCAACGAGGTGAAAGAGGCGATGAAAACTTACCGCCGGGAAAAGGCTGCCTACGACTCTCTGGGCAAGGAACGGAAAAATCAGGAAGCTCCCGTATTGCCTCCCAACCGGATGTTCCTCATATCGGGAAACAACACCGGAACAGGCATCCTGCAAAATATCATGGATTCCAACGGAACGGGCATCATCTGCGAAAGTGAGGCGGACACCGTATCCACCGCCATAGGGACCGAATACGGAAACTGGAGCGACACGCTGCGCAAGGCGTTCGACCACGACCGCCTGTCCTACAACCGGCGCACCGACCGCGAATATCAGGAGGTGAGCAGAAGCTACCTCTCCGTGCTGCTCTCGGGTACGCCCGCACAGGTAAAGCCCCTGATCCCCACGGCGGAGAACGGTCTGTTCTCCCGGCAGAACTTTTATTATATGCCACGCGTCACCCAATGGGCAGACCAGTTCGGCGAGGATGAGGTGGATGTGGACGAGGAATTCCGCCTGATGGGCAACGAATGGAAAAACACGCTGGACGAGCTGACGCTTCGGGGATTGTTTACCCTGAAGCTGACTCATGCCCAGCATAAACAGTTCAACTTCCTGTTCGACAAACTGTTCCATCGTTCCGGCAAGATCAACGGGGACGAGATGAGCAGTTCCGTCATCCGTCTTGCCGTCAATGCGTGCCGCATGATGTCGATAGTCGCCATCCTGCGAAGCCTGGAAGACCCTTCTCTGGTGAAACCTGACGCGCATATTTCTTCCGATAATCTGAAGGACCGTATCATCCCGCGCTGGAACCTGGTGATTACAGACGATGATTTCCATGCCGTGCTTGCCTTGGTGGAGCCGCTTTATCTGCACGCCACCCATGTTCTTTCGTTTCTGTCCTCCTCCGTTATCAAGCGCCGGAGCACGGCGGACAAGGATATGCTCTTTGCCGAGATGGAGGACGAGTTTACCCGCCGGCTGTTGCTGGAAAAAGCGCACGACAGGAGGATACCTGAATCCACCGCGCTGACCTGGCTCAAACGGCTCACCAAACAGGGGGCGCTGGTGAGTGTGGACGGCAAGGGAACGTATCACAAGAACTGACCCGGCTCTCTATATGTACACGCATGTGTGTGTGAGGAAAAAAGGGGCTGTCCCCACTGTCCCCGTGTCCCCGTCGCTGCTCCGTGCGGCCGTTGTTCCCGGATAGCAAAAATCGTTTGTGGCAGTTCATTGGGATTGTTCGGAAAACTCCGGATAAACTTTATATACGACACTCCATGCCGGTTAGTATAAAAACAATCGGGCACGCTTTATGCCGAAAGGGGATTTGAATAATTTGCCCATGTGTCAATGTACCGATTTATTGATTTGCTGCTATGTACAATTTACCAATGCGCCAATGTGCCAACCGGGCCGCACTCTATCCGTAGGTGATTGGCCGTTGGTTCATTATCATCATCTATCAAACTCACGTTAAACAAGAAACCATTCATGAATAAGACCGAAACAGCCCTTCTCTATTTTCCGGACAGTACGCCGAAAGTAGCCGTGCGTCATCTGATGCGCTGGATCGCCCGGTGCGCACCGTTGCTCCACGCCCTGGAAGCCACTGGATACCATCCCTGTCAGAAATCCTTCACCTGCCGCCAGTTGCAACTCGTCTACCTCCACCTGGGAGAACCGTGATTCCCCCTGGAATCTGCCACAGACTGTCCGAGAACTCTTCCTCTCTCTTTGAGCGTGGATTACGCGGAAAGAATAAAGAGGGAAGCGTGCCCCCCCTGAAGTCACCACATGACGCAAGTGCTGGCCGAGTTCCCGGACAGTTTCCCCAAAGGGTCAAAAGGGGTCGGAAGGGGTCACGCCGCACGGACGTGAAGTTATCTTTGCAGTGTCAGAAGGAAGAAGCCGCAACCCGGCACAAGATTACAAAAATCCTGGTACAAGATTCCGCGGATCTTGCCCCAAGTTTCACCGAACGCCGCAGCAGTGTGCGCCTTGCTCCTACCTGACACTTTTCCGATAATAATAACCCTTTAAAAACAAAAACGATGATCAACTACAGTATCTCACTCCGTGCCAATCCCAGTGACCAGGATGCTCCCAAGAAGGCTTATGCCAACGCCCAGTACTCA
Source organism: Phocaeicola sp. GP0067 (assembly GCF_031119655.1). Taxonomy (NCBI): domain Bacteria; kingdom Pseudomonadati; phylum Bacteroidota; class Bacteroidia; order Bacteroidales; family Bacteroidaceae; genus Phocaeicola; species Phocaeicola sp. GP0067. The sequence goes on along the minus strand of NZ_JAVHZY010000007.1, from coordinate 1,827 downwards.
GAAATCATGACACTGGACAAGTTTGCCGAGCATATCTCGACTCACGGCTCCAAATACAACCTTGCCGACATCCAGGCGGTCCTGATCCAAGCGGTGGACTGTATGCGGGAGCAGCTTCTGGCAGGACAACGCATCCAGATGGGCGATCTGGGCACTTTCTCCATTCATATCAACAGCATGGGAGCCGAATCACTGGAGACATACAATCCCGCCATCCATGTGGAAGACCTGAACGTGCGCTGGAAAGCCGGGACCCGTTTCCTCAGCTTGCTGAAAGACAGCGTATTCAACCTGGTCCCTACCCGAAAGGCTGCCAAGCTGGTGGTTAAAGCCCTGAAAGCGGGGAAAAACACCGTGGACCTGACGGGAGAGGCTTCCGGACCAGATGACAAGACGGAAGAAAACGCCTGAACTTTCCGGGCTTCTAAAGTCTGATCGTATTTTGTCTTTCTGAAATGAAACGGTTGTTCCGAAGTAGACCTGTATTTCTATAAAGATCTGCCTTTCTGAAATAAAACTGTTATTCTGAACAAAGTGAAGAATCTGAATGCAATCGTTTTTATGCCCACAGATTCCTCGTTTTTGTCCGGAATGACAGAAAAAAACAAATCCTTTAAAACAAATATCCCTATGAACAATTCAAAGAAAATCACCTGGAAGCAAATTCTGCACGCCATTATCCAAGCTGCCATAGCAGCGCTCACCGCCTTGGGCGTAACCAGTTGCACCACTCTCTTTTAAAAAGCCCCCTGGCCCATCGCATGACACTTTTTAATTTTTAATTCCCTATTTCAATTCAACCATGATTCAAGAAACTTTCCCTATGATAATCGGTGAGGAAGAGATCCCGAACGAACGTGCTCTCCTCACTCAAGAGGACGGCCCGATGATGGCATCCTCCGCTTCCGTGAAATATATCGTCATTCATTGCAGCGCCACACGCTCCACCCGGGATTACACCGCCGAGCAACTGCTCCGTGACCACAAAACGCGAGGTTTCCGCACAGTGGGGTATCATTTTTATATCCGTCGTGACGGAAGTGTGACCCAGCACCGCAAGCTTCTGGAAGTGGGTGCGCACTGCCGCCCCTGGAACCGTTGCAGCATAGGCATCTGCTATGAGGGCGGGCTGGATGCGGACGGACGTCCGGCAGATACCCGGACACCGGAACAGACGGAACAATTTATTTTGTTGCTGATGCGGATGGTGAAAATCTTTCCCGGTGTCCGGATAAGGGGACACAGGGATATGCCGGGAAGTATCCCGAAGGCTTGTCCGTGTTTCGATGCGGAGGGGGTATTCGGGTACTTGGAGAAATAATAAAGAAAGTGGCAATCACCATGCAGTTTCTTCTTTGGAGGAAACTGCATGGAGAATGCCCTTACGTATGATTTGTTTTTCTTTGTAGAAAGGTTTTACAATAATGAATTTACTCAATCTACAGACTACCATACTAATCGTATACGATAGCCCTATAGAGAACCGACATTGACATCATTCTAATTTACCCTACCCACCATTCATCTTTCTACAAAACAGAAGCAAATCACCTAGCAGTACAATCAATCGTGCACACCGTTACAGCTTATCAATTTCTTCCGCTGAAAGTCCGGCAACCCGGACAATATCCGCTATGGAAAAACCGTTCTCTTTCAGTTTACGGGCAATTTCCAAACGCTCCTTCAAACGTCCTTCCGCCTCTCCTTCCGCTTTTCCTTCCGCTTTTCCTATTGCTTTTCCTATCGCTTTTCCTTCCGCGACAGCCTGTTCACGGATATCATTTTCCACAATACGGCTCACGTTATAACGGTCCACCGCCTTATCAT